>JAOUDU010000022.1 GCA_029859085.1 Gammaproteobacteria bacterium
AAGGCGATGGCCGTGATCAGCCCGGTATTGCGTTGCTGCGACGAGTTATGCCGTGTGCCGAACAGAATGGAAAACACCGTGATGATAATACAGAAGACCAGGGCCAGGCCGTCCTCTGCGCTCTCACGGGAGAGCAGGCTGTCCGCATCCCCGGCCATGATCTGGATACTGTCGGCCACTGCCTGGATTTGCAGCGCCAGCAGTGGCAGCAGGGTGAGGCACATCGCGATTGTAATGGTCGCGCCTATCCGGGGGCTGCGAAAGCGGAATGTCAGTACATCGGCCAGGGAGGACAGCTGGTAAACCCGGCACAGGCGCAGCAGCGGCAGGAGCAATAACGCCGCGAAGACAAACATGAATACCACGCCGCCGTAATAAAGCAGGAAGCTGTAGCCGTGGCTGTAAGCCAGCTCGATGACGCCATTGGTTGCCATGGCTCCGGCAAAAACGCCCAGCGACAGCACGTAGGTGGCGGGGTGCCGGGTTATTCGCGCGGGGATGATGCCGCGGTCCGCCATGTAGGCGACACCGAACAGGCCCGAGAGGTAAACGACGATGAATACGAGGATCTGGGCGAGACTAAAGCTCATCCGGGTATCTCGAGCGCTGGTTCCAGTAGGCCGCCACAATAACCAGCAGCCACAATTCGTACGGTCGGTACCACACCGACCCGGCGTGGAAGACCCACTCCTCGACGGCCGGGGAAAATATCAGGAACACTCCCACCGCCAGCAACAGCGCTCGATTGATATACATGGGATAGTGTTCCTGTGGCCGGTTCAGGCAACCGATACTACTGAAGCGCCGCGAGGGGGTAAAGCTCAGGCCCCGGTTCAGGGACAGGCAGCGGCGATTGACAGCAGCGCGGGGATACGCCCCGGGACCCAGTGCCGGCTTGCGAAAGCGAGGATCTCTCCTGTCGTCCCCAGCGCCGGCGGGGGCTCGCGCTGGTGCAGGAACGCGAGTGCGGCCCGCAGGTTGGCGGCAGCATTGTGGTCATCCAGTGGGGGCGCATGGTTTTGCTTGCTGAGCTTTTGCCCGCCCCCGTCGGTGATGACAGGGATGTGGCAGTAGCCGGGGGTCGGATATCCCAGCAGGCGTTGCAGGAAAACCTGGCGCGGGGTCGAATCCAGCAGGTCCGAGCCGCGCACGATGTGGCTGACGCCCTGCCATGCGTCATCGACCACGACGGCCAGTTGATAGGCATCAAGCCCGTCTTTGCGTTTCACCACGAAATCGGGAACGTGCGCGCCCAGGTCGGTGGCGATGCGGCCCTGGACCTGGTCAATGAACTCGATACGGGTGTCGGGGGGTACCGCGACCCGGGTGGCAGCCGGTGCTGCCAGTTGTCCCTGGCGCTCGCGGCAGCGGCCGCGACAGGCGCCGTCCGGTCCCAGCAGCGCCCGGGTGCAGTCGCAGGAAAACAGGTGGCCGCCGGCATCCAGCTCATCCAGGGCGGCGGCGTAGGCATCCCCGCGCCGGCTCTGGAACAGGACGTCTTCGTCCCAGTGCAGGCCGTGGTATTGCAGGCTGCTCAGGATGCGCCGGGCGGCGCCCTTTTCCTCGCGGGGTGGGTCCAGGTCTTCCATCCTCACCAGCCAGCTGCCGCCGCTGTGGCGGGCGTCGAGAAAGCTTGCCAGCGCGGCAATCAGGGATCCGAAGTGCAGCGGACCGGTGGGTGAGGGGGCAAAACGCCCGCGATAGCAAGGCTCGGTAGCGGCGGTCACTCGGCCGGAATTAACCCAGTTCCTGTTTTTCCTTGATCTCGGCCAGGGTCTTGCAATCGATGCAAAGGCTGGCGGTGGGCCGGGCTTCCAGGCGCTGTATGCCTATTTCGACGCCGCAGGCGTCGCAGAACCCGTAGTCATCCTGCTCGATGCGCTCAACGGTCGAGTCAATTTTCTTGATCAGCTTGCGCTCGCGGTCCCGGGTGCGCAGCTCCAGGCTGAACTCTTCCTCCTGGGTGGCGCGGTCCGCCGGATCCGGGAAATTGGCTGCCTCGTCTTTCATGTGAGTCACGGTGCGGTCGACTTCCTGCATCAGCTCCGCTTTCCAGTTCAGCAGAATGGCCTTGAAGTGCTCGCGCTGCTTCTCGTTCATATACACTTCGCCCCGCTTGGTTGTGTAGGGCTCGAAGTTCTTGAATTCGCTGGAAGCTCTGCTGCCGGTGGCGGCTTTAGCCCTGGCCGGGCTGGCTTTGGCCGCGGACGCTTTAGGCTTGGCCGTTGTGGCTTTGGCTTTGGCCGTTGTGGCTTTGGCTTTGGCTTTGGCCGGCGTGGCTTTGGCTTGGGCTTTGGCTTTGGCCGGTGTGGCTTTAGCTTTGGCCGGTGTGGCTTTGGTCGAACTGGTTTTAGCCGTGGTAGCGGTGGTTTTGGCTTTGGCTTTGGTAGACGCAGTTTTTTTGACGGCTTTAGGCATGGTTATTTTCCCATACTGCAAAGGTAACAAGACAACACTCCGGGGTACCTGGCCGGCTCCTTCCGGGGCTGTCCAAATACAAGGGCGGAGAAACTACCAGATAACCGCTGGCGGTTCCACTTTTTCCTGGCGGTTTTTCCCCGGCCACCGCCCGGCACGCCGTAATGTTGTGAATTGATTCCACAGGACACTAGAATGGCCGGTTTGCGCCAGGGATCCCCGTAACAGGGTAATTATAGTCATGCGATTTGATCGATTGCTGCAAGGCCGCCTGCTGCGGCGTTACAAGCGCTTTCTGGCGGATGTGGAAATGCCGGGCGGGCAGGTGGTAACCGCTCACTGCCCGAATACCGGGGCCATGACCGGCTGTGCCGAGCCCGGCTCCCGGGTGTGGCTGTCGACCAGCGCCGTCAAAACCCGCAAGTATCCCCACACCTGGGAACTGGTGGAGACCGCCTCCGGTATGGCCTGTATCCACTCGGCAAGGGCCAATACAGTGGTGCGGGAGGCCTTTGCAGCTGCGCTGTTACCCGGGTTCGAGGGCTATAAGGACATCCGTGCGGAGGTGAAATATGGCCAGGGTAGCCGGGCCGACCTGCTGCTGCAGGGACCGGCGGGCCGGGTGTATGTCGAGGTGAAGTCAGTGACGCTCTGTCGCGGCAAAGGCCAGGGCGCGTTTCCCGATGCTGTCAGCGAGCGCGGCCGCAAGCACTTGGGCGAATTGCGGTCCGTGCTGGCCCCGGATACCCGGGCGGTGCTGTTTTTCTGCGTTTTCCATACCGGTGTAAATGCCGTCAGCGCGGCGGGGGATATCGATCCGGCTTATCGCGACGCGCTGGCTGACGCACAGGCCGCGGGGGTCGAAGTGCTGGCCTGGGGCGCCGATATCAGCACCGCCGGCATCAACCTGGCCCGGGCGCTGCCCTTCACGCTGGATCCACCCCCAGGTCGGTAAAGCCCCCGGCTTGTTGCTGTCCCCACGTCCACGTTAGGATGGCAGCCACCAGCCGGCAGGGTGCCTGTTGCGGCGTCCCGGGGCTGGCCGGCCCTTTGATCCGTGGAGTGAATCCCTTTGGCGCGACAGCTCAACCCACGCCAGCTGACCGGGCGGGAGGAAACCCACCTGGTGGAACTGCCCTCGGGGCACCGGCTGCAGGCGGCGGCGGCGACGGCTTTTACGGCGCTGCAGCGGGATGCCCGGGCCGCCGGTTTTGACCTGGCCATCGCCAGCAGCTTCCGCTCCTACAGTCGCCAGCTGGCCATCTGGAATGGCAAGGCCGGTGGCCTGCGCAAAGTGCATGACGATGCCGGGCATGAAGTTGACATCCATGCCCTGGCGGCCCCGGAGCGGCTGCGCGCTATCCTGCGCTTCTCGGCCATACCCGGCACCTCGCGCCACCACTGGGGAACCGACCTGGACGTCTACGACGCGGCGGCGGTCGCCCCCGGCTACCAGCTGGAACTGTCCCCCCGGGAAGTGGCGCCCGGGGGAATGTTCGACCCCCTGCACCGGTGGCTGGATGAGCGCATGGCCGCGGACAGGTCCCGGGGCTTTTACCGGCCCTACGCGCTGGATCGGGGCGGGGTGGCGCCGGAGCGCTGGCACCTCAGTTATGCACCCCTTGCCCCGGTTTGTGAGCGGGGCTTGAGCGAGAGCCTGCTGCTGGCCTGCTGGGAGGATTGTCCCGCAGGGCAGGAGGCACTGTTGCTGGCAGATGAAATAAGGTCGGCGCTGCCGCAGATAATGGCGGACTATGTGGCCGTAACCGAGGGGTGGTGCCCGGCGCAGTACCTGCAGTGAGGCCGCGCCGGTGAAGTGGATGCTGCCGGCTACTGGGCCTTTGCCTGCTCGTGCAGGTGGCCGTAGTGGTTTTTATAATCCAGTTCCGCGGCGGCGATCACGCGCAGGGCCTCGTCGCGGCCGTACACGTAGTCCACCCTGACGTTGTTTTCCTTGCCGGGAATCATCTTGTAGGTCGAGAAGTAGTGCTGCAGGCGCTCGGTCTTGATCGAGGGCAGGTCGGCGATATCGTGTACCTCGCCCCAGATATTGTCCCCGGCCAGTACCGCGACGATCTTGTCATCGGCTTCACCGCCGTCGATCATCTGGATGCCGCCCACGACGCGTGCCCTCAGGATGATATCGGCGCGGGTGATGTGGCGCTCGGAAAACACGCAGATATCCAGCGGGTCGCCGTCGGCTACCGTCGCGTGGGGGCAGTGCTTGGCCACTTCCTCGGCGCAATAGGTGCGCGGGATGAAGCCGTACAGCGCGGGAGGGCTGGAAGTGGTGCGTTGGGGGCGATCCACCATCAGGAAGCCGGATGCCTTGTCCAGTTCGTACTTGACCACGTCGTCCGGTGTCATCTCGATATAGACCTGGACGATATCCTCTTTGGCGCCTTCGGTGCGGGCGCGCAGGCCGTGCCAGGGGTGGCGGCGCCAGCGGTTGAATTGGCTGTTGTTGTACATAAAAATGCCTTCTGTGGGGTTCACTATGGAGGCGCGCATTGTACAGGGTGCGGGCACTGAAATCTTGCCTCAATCTGACAAATATTGCCGTTTGGCGACCCATCGCCAGCCTGCTGCGGTGGCGCGGGGCACCGCGCCGGTTTCACGCGATTTTGAAGGGTTTTTTCAGCTTTTTGGGCACCGGGGTATTTTTCAGCCGGACATAGACAGGCATGCCGTTGCGATAGTCCGGGTAGGCCTCGCCGCCGATCAGGGGTGACAGGTATTCGAGGGCCTGTGCGGTGATGCCGAAGCCGTCCCGGGTAATGTAATTGCGCGGCATTTTCTTTTCCCGGTTGGCGACATTCTCCAGCCGTGCCTCGCCGATTGACCAGCTGTAACGCTTGCCCTTGCCGCGCACGATGCAGGGCATGACGGCGTTGTCCCCGCGCAGGGCGAATTCCACCGCCGCCTCGCCCAGGGCATAGGCCTGTTCGACGTCGGTCCGGGAGGCGATATGGCGGGCGGAGCGCTGCAGGTAATCCGCCACCGCCCAGTGGTATTTGTAGCCCAGTTCATCCTTGACCATAGCGGCCAGGTATGGCGCCAGTCCCCCCAGCTGGCTGTGGCCGAAGGCGTCTTTCAGCCCGGACTCTGCCAGGAAGCGGCCATCCGCGTACTGGGTGCCCTCGGACGCCACTATGACGCAGTAGCCGCGCTGTTTGACCGTGCGCTGCACCCGGGCCAGGAATTTCTCCCGGTCGAAGGCAATTTCGGGGAACAGGATGATGTGGGGGGCGTCGCCCTCGCGCTCGGCGGCCAGGCCCGCGGCCGCGGCGATCCAGCCCGCGTGCCGGCCCATGACCTCCAGGATGAACACCTTGGTGGAGGTTTCGCACATGGAGGCGACGTCCAGTGCGGCTTCCCGGGTTGAAATGGCGATATATTTCGCCACCGAGCCGAAGCCGGGGCAGTTGTCGGTCAGGGGCAGGTCGTTGTCGATGGTCTTGGGGATATGGATGGCCTGTAGCGGGTAGCCCATCGTGGCACTGAGTTGCGAGACCTTGAGGCAGGTGTCGGCGGAATCCCCGCCACCGTTGTAGAAAAAGTAGCCGATATTGTGGGCCCTGAACACCTCGATCAGCCGCTCGTATTCCGCGCGGTTCTCCTCCAGGCTTTTCAGCTTGTGGCGGCAGGAGCCGAACGCGCCGGCGGGCGTCGTCAGCAGGCCGTGCACCGCCGCCTTGCTCTCCTTGCTGGTATCGATCAGCTCTTCGCGCAGCGCGCCGATGATGCCATTGCGTCCGGCGTAGACCTTGCCGATCCGGTCGCGGTGTTTCCTGGCGGTCTCGATCACGCCGCAGGCCGATGCGTTGATGACCGCGGTTACGCCTCCGGACTGGGCGTAGAAAGCATTCTTCTTGTTGGACATCGGAAATCGCTCCTCGATCAAGGCCAGTGCCATGGCCCGCTGGTCGGCCACTGATCTGGCCGCTGGTTTCAGGCAGGCGGCAATGATACGAAACTTGGCCCCGTTTGTAGACTGTCCGCGCAGTTTTATACCGCCTGCCATCTGTGGCGGCCCGACACTGCGTGCTACCATTGGCGGCTTTGTTCGGGGAGGTCTGGTTGAAAGGGCATATTCACATCCTGGGTATCTGCGGTACGTTCATGGGCGGCATCGCCCTGCTGGCGAGGGAGATGGGGTTTCGGGTCACCGGTTCCGACACCGCTGTCTACCCCCCGATGAGTACGCAACTGCGCGCCGCGGGTATCGACCTGATGGAGGGCTACCTGCCTGAGCACCTGCACGAGCGGCCGGATTGCGTGGTCGTCGGCAACGCGATGACCCGGGGCAACCCGGCAGTGGAATACATGCTCAACCAGGGCCTGCCCTACACCTCCGGACCCCAGTGGCTGGCGGAGAACCTGCTGCGGGACAAGTGGGTGCTGGCGGTGGCCGGCACCCATGGCAAAACCACCACCAGCAGCCTGCTGGCGTGGATTCTCGAGTATGCCGGGATGGCGCCGGGCTTCCTGATAGGCGGTGTGCCTGCCAATTTTGGCCTGTCTGCACGTTCCGGCGACTCCGGGTTTTTTGTGGTGGAGGCGGATGAGTACGACACCGCGTTTTTCGACAAGCGCTCCAAGTTTGTCCACTACCGGCCCCGCACCCTGGCCATCAACAACCTGGAATTCGACCACGCCGATATCTTCGACGATCTCGGCGCGATCCAGCGACAATTCCATCACCTGCTGCGCTGCGTGCCCGGGGAGGGGCTGGTGATTCACCCCGCGGGTGTTGCGGCGGTCGATGCGACCCTCGCGATGGGTTGTTGGACGCCGACCAGCTCCTTCGGTATCGGCGCCGATTGCGGCGCCAACTGGCGGGCGCAGCTGCTGGCGGCGGATGGCACGGCCTTTCGCCTGCTCCGCGCAGGCGAACCGCCGCTGGATATCAACTGGTCCCAGTGCGGCCGGCACAACGTCGAAAATGCGCTGGTTGCAATGGCCGCCGCCCGCCACGTGGGTGTGGCGCCCGCAGTCGCCGCTGCCGCGCTGGCTGATTTCGACGGGGTCAAGCGCCGCCTGGAACTGCTGGGCCGGGTGCGCGATGTCGCGGTGTACGACGACTTTGCCCATCACCCCACCGCCATCGCCACCACGTTGCAGGGCCTGCGCGCCCGCTCGGGGGGCGGGCGCCTCATCGCCCTGGTTGAGCCGCGCTCGAACACCATGCGCATGGGTGAGCACCGCACACAACTCGCTGCTTCCACCGCCAGCGCCGACCTGGTGTACTGGTTCCAGCCCCCGGGGATGAACTGGTCGCTGGAAAGCGTCATAGAACAAAGCAGTTCACCAGCGCAACTGGCCGATAATATCGAAGACCTGGTGCGGCAGGTGGCGGCCGAGGCCGGGCCCGGCGACCAGGTGGTAATAATGAGCAATGGCGGTTTCGGTGGTATCCACCAGAAATTACTGGCCGAGTTAGCGAAGACACGTAGCGATGAATAAACTCCTGCTGGCGTTATACGATCGACTGATTCTTGGTCGTCCCTGGCTTGCGCTCGCACTGGTGGCAGTGCTGGTCTCGGGTTTTGCCACCCAGATGGGCAAAATCAAGCTCGATGCGTCGGCCGACTCGCTGATGCTGCAGGGCGACCCCTCGCTGGAGCTGTATCGCCAGATCAGCGCAGAATACGGTTCGGAAGAGTTCCTGCTGATTACCTGGCAGCCCCATGCCGACCTGTTGTCCCCGGAGTCCCTGCAGCCCCTGCGCAGCATGGCCGACGAGTTGCGCCAGCTCAAGGGCGTGTCATCGGTGGTCACCGTCTGGGATGTGCCCCTGCTGGAAAGCCCGCCGGTGACGCTCTCCGATATTTCCTCCCCGGAGCCGCTGCCCGGGCTGGCGGACCCCGGCATCGACCTGGAACTGGTGCGCAAGGAGCTGACCACCAGCCCGATCTACGCCGACCTGCTGGCCAGCCGCGACGGCAAGATCACGGCAGTCCAGATCAACCTTGAGCGGGACGATGTCTATTACGACCTGCTGGCCAGGCGCGATACCCTGCGGGGCAAGCGCGACCGCGAGGGGTTGTCGACCCCGGAGCGAAAGGAACTCGCTGCGGTGGAGAAAGTATTCAAGGCCCACACCGCCGTTGCCCTGGATGCCCAGAGTCGCATGGTGGAGAAAGTGCGCAAGATAGCCGGGAGCTATCGCCAGTCCGCCGACATTTTCGTAGGCGGTGTGCCGATGATCGCAGCCGACATGGTGAGTTTCATCGCCAGCGACCTGGTCATTTTCGGCAGTGCGATCCTGGGCATCATGCTGCTGGTGCTGGCGGTCATCTTCAGGCGTGTGCGCTGGGTGGTAATTCCACTGGTGACCTGCAGTGCCACGGTTATCATCATGCTGGGATTGCTCGGGGCGCTGGACTGGCGCATGACGGTCATTTCCTCCAATTTCGTCGCGGTGCTGCTGATCATTACCCTCGCCATTTCGATCCACCTGATCGTGCGCTACCGGGAGATGCATGCGCTTGAGCCTGACGGTGACCTCCACGAGCGTGTTTTGCGCAGCATGCAACTGATGGCAATCCCCTGTATCTATACCGGCGCCACTACCATTGTCGCGTTCGTTTCGCTGGTGGTGTCCGGGATCCAGCCGGTTATAGATTTCGGCTGGATGATGACTACCGGCATCCTGCTGGCTCTGGTGCTGAATTTTATTGTCGTGCCCTGCCTGATCCTGGTTTGGCCTGAGGGTAAGCCCCATCGGCATACGGGCACCGATACCCCGCTGACGGCGAGGTTTGCCCGCGTGGTTCGCGACCAGGGGGGCGCTATCCTGGCGGTGTCTGCCACCCTGATCATCCTGACGGTGGTGGGCATCGGCCGCCTGCAGGTGGAAAACCGGTTTATCGACTACTTTCACAAGTCGACGGAGATTTACCAGGGCATGGAGCTGCTGGATTCCAGGCTTGGTGGAACCATACCGCTGGACATTATTCTCGCGCCACCGGACATGGACAAACCCTTGCCGGGGCTTGAACCCTCGCCGGCCGGTGCTGCCGAACCGGTTGCGTCAGATGACCCCTTCGCGGAAGACGGTGACGACTTTTCCACGCCCGCGAGCGCGGTTGGCGAGAATGACGGCGCTGACGAGTTCGCGAGCGACGGTGACGATTTTGCCAGCGGCGGGGAGTCCTTCAAACCCAGCTACTGGTTCAGCCTGGAGGGTATGCGGGAGCTGGACGCGGTGCACAATTACGTGGACTCGCTGCCGGAAACCGGCAAGGTGCTATCCCTGTCCACGGTATTCTCGGTCGTCAAGAATCTGCTCGGTGATGATATTGGCAGTGTCGAGCTGGCCATCGTCCAGAAAAGCCTGCCGCCGGATGTGAGTGCGATGATGGTCGAGCCTTATTTTTCCCGCGACCGCGAGCAGGCGCGGGTAACTGTCAGGGTAAAGGAAACCAGCAAGAGCCTGCGCCGTGACCAGTTTCTGCGGGATCTGCGCACCAACCTCACTGACCGGCTGGGCATTGCGCCGGAGCGGATCCAGTTCACCGGCATGCTTGTGCTGTACAACGATGTGCTGCAGAGCCTTTACCGCTCCCAGATCCTTACCCTCGGGGCGGTATTCCTGGCGATATTGCTGATGTTCCTCGCGCTGTTCCGGTCGCTGTCGCTGGCGCTGATCACCCTCGCACCCAACCTGCTGGCAGCCGGCTTGGTGCTGGGTATCATGGGGTGGGCGGGTATCCCGCTGGATATCATGACCATCACCATTGCGGCTATCGTGGTCGGCATCGGTGTGGATGACTGTATTCACTACGTACACCGCTTCCAGGTGGAGTTCCCGGTCGATCGCAATTACGAGGCCGCGATGTTCCGCTGCCACAACAGCATCGGGCGGGCGATGTACTACACCACCGTGACGGTGGTGGTCGGTTTCTCCATGCTCGCGCTGTCCAGTTTTACGCCCAGTATTTACTTCGGGCTGCTCACGGTGATGGCGATGGTGGCTGCGGTGCTTGGGGCGCTGTTGCTGCTGCCGCTGCTGATTGTGCTGCTCAAACCCCTCGGCCCGGAGGGCGCTTGATGCAGTGCCGCGAAGGCTGCGGCGCGTGCTGTATCGCACCCTCCATCGCCCGGCCTTACCATGGCATGCCCCTGGGCAAGGCGGCGGGTGAGCGCTGCGCACACCTCGATGAAAACATGCGTTGCCTGTTGTTTGGCGACCCGCGCAGGCCACTATTTTGCTCCACCTTTGCCGCGGAGCCGGCTGTTTGCGGCGAAAGCCGGGAGCAGGCCCTGCGCATCCTGGCCGAGCTCGAAGTGCTCACTCAGCCGGCGGCAGGCATGCCCGGGAGCGGTGGGTGAGCGAGCTGCCGCTGTTCCCCCTGTCGGGGGTGCTGATGCCCTTCGGGCGTGTCCCGCTGCAGATATTCGAGCAGCGCTACCTGGACCTGGTGCGGGATTGCATGAAGACGGACAGCGCTTTCGGCGTGGTGTGGATCCGGCGCGGTGCGGAGGTAGCCCAGCGAGGTGCCGCGTCGCCGCTATTGGGAGACTATGGCACCACGGCGCGCATCGTCGACTGGGACCAGTTGCCCAATGGCCTGTTGGGGATAACAATCCAGGGCGGCCGGCGTTTCGACCTGCTGGCGACCGGAGCCCGCGCCAATGGCCTGGTGGTCGGGGAGGTGGAGCTGCGCCCGGAGTTGTTGCCGGCTCCCGTGGAGCCCCGGTGGCAGTCCCTGCTCGACGTGCTGCACAGCCTCGAAACCCATCCCCATGTGCAACGCATGGCGCTGCAGCTCGATTACAGCGATGCCTGGCAGGTGGCGTGCACCCTGGTGCAGCTGTTGCCGCTGGAGGAAGCGCTCAAGTATAAATTGCTGGGTATCGACGCCATCGAGGTGCTGATGGGGGAGCTCGATGTCATCCTCAACCAGATCAGTGGCGAGGATTAGCAGCCTGCCGGAAAAGTTTCAGCTGAAGCTGGGCAGCCAGCCCCCGCACTCTTTCCAGCGATTGACGATTTCACAAAACAGCTCCGCAGTGCGTTCGGCGTCGTACGCGGCGGAGTGCGCCTCGTTGTTATCGAAACAGATCCCCGCCTCCATGCAGGCCTTGGCCAGCACCGTCTGGCCATAGGCGAGACCCGACAGGGTGGCGGTATCAAAGAAGGAGAAGGGGTGAAAGGGGCTGCGCTTGATCCCGCAGCGTTCCACCGCCGCGTTGATGAAGCCGGCGTCGAAATGGGCGTTGTGCCCGACCAGTATGGCCCGGGTGCAGTTCTGGTCGCGGATCTCCTTGCGCAGCACGCGAAACAATTCATCCAGTGCCTCCGCCTCTGGCACTGCCTGCCGGAAGGGGTGGTAGGGATCGATTCCGGTAAAATCCAGCGCCGACTGCTCGATATTGGCACCCTCGAAGGGCTGCACGTGGAAGTCGTGGGTGCGGTGTACCGCCAGTAAACCGTTTTCATCCATGCGCACCGTGGTGGCGGCGATTTCCAGGATGGCGTCGGTGCGGGCGATGAAGCCCCCGGTTTCCACGTCGACTATGACCGGCAGGAAACCGCGAAACCGATCGCATATGCGGTGCTCTTCTGCTTCTTTCAAGACCTCAGTCACCCCTGTCCAGTACGCGCCAGGGCATGTTCTCGCCGGCGCGTAGAGGTGTGAGGAAATCCCGTCCCAGCGGTAGTTGCTCCGGCACCCGCCACTCCTCCCGGCGCAGGGTAATGGTGTCGGTATTGCGCGGCAGGCGGTAAAAATCGGGACCGAAATGGGACGCGAAACCTTCCAGTGCATGCAGGGCACCCAGTTGCTCGAATACCTCGGCATAGAGTTCGATGGCGGCATGGGCGGTGTAGACGCCGGCGCAGCCGCAGCGGGTCTCCTTGTTGCCGGTAGAGTGAGGCGCTGAATCTGTGCCGAGGAAAAAGCGCGGGTTGCCGGAAGTGGCCGCTTCCTGCAGCTCCAGCTGGTGGATATTGCGCTTGAGAATGGGCAGGCAGAAATAATGGGGGCGAATACCACCTACCAGCATATCGTTGCGGTTGAACAGCAGGTGGTGGGCGGTGATGGTTGCGGCCACCCCGGCGCGGGCCTCGCGTACAAATGCGACCGCATCCCGGGTGGTGATGTGCTCGAACACGATGCGCAGGCCGGGAAAGCGCTCGGCAATCGGCGCCAGGTGGCGGTCGATGAAAACTTTCTCGCGGTCAAAAATGTCGATGTCGTGGT
>JAOUDU010000516.1 GCA_029859085.1 Gammaproteobacteria bacterium
GTGGAGTCAGATTACGCCTTTCCGGTCGGTCGAGGCCCACCCGTGCAGCGCCCAACCCAGGGCATTTGGTTAATCTGTCGGTAACGGGCCGGTGCCAAAACATCGTGTCCGAGGCAAGGTTTCATAGTAGGCTTGCTGATAAACATTATCTGGGGAAGCGTATATGCCACTTCACACAGTCGCATGGCGCCTGGTGATCGCCGCAGCGGCAACCCTATTGATCTCTCCGCCGGCACTCGCCACTGAGAAGGGATTCATCCAGGTCATTATCAATCAGTTCGACGACAGTGACTTCAGTTTCCAGCGTTCGCACACCAACGTTCCTTTCACGCCGGTGGCATTCCTGGGTACCTCACGCTACAGCAAGGCCGAAACTACCACGCCAGAGGGCCTTGATCTCAAATATGACGTGAATGGGGTATCTCAGATGGCAGGCCTGCCCATTTTACTCGGCAAACGGGATGCGCTGATTATCGGCGAATACCTCGGCTGGGCAGACTTCGATGTCGATGGTGCTGACATCAACTCTTTCAATGTGGGCACAGTTGGCATCCCGATCGCCTGGCTCCGGCAGGCCAACGAGGACTGGCAGCTGGCCGCCTTCGTGATGCCCCGGGCCAATCACAGTTCACTTGAGAACAGTAACTGGACCTTCCAGACCTTGGGCGGCACTTTCGCCCGCTGGGTCCAGAGCGATCATGTGTGGTGGGCATTCGGTTTTTACTTTGATATAGCTCCGGACGACAATTTCTATATCCCCTATGTGGGCGCGTCCTGGAATATCAATGAACGCTGGACGCTGAGCGCGGTGATGCCATGGCCTGCGATTTTATATGCCCCCACCCCGGACTGGCTGTTTCGCTTTGGCATGTCACCCTCAGGCGCCTCCTGGGCAATCAACCCGGAAGATGGTGACGTGGCGGTGAATATCGATGCCTGGGATTTCGGCCTCACTACATCGCGGCGTCTGAAAGGGAATTTCTGGGTCGACGTGGAAGTGGGGGTTGGAGCATTTCGCGGTCTGCGTATCTCCGGCCAGGATGTGGAGGATCCCGAAACTGACTCGGGCGCCAGCTGGTTCGCAGGCCTGGAGTTCAACTACCGGCCGGCGGTAAAATAAGCCGTATATTATCCTCGACAGAAAGGCTCACAGCTTTCGGTTCCACCAGATTAACTTCGAGCAATTGCCGGTACTCGCCAGTCGCTCTCAGGCTACCGCCCTGCCCCATTCACCACAAGCACTGATCCTGGGATATCGATAATACCGAGCGCGGAACAACTGCCTACCTGCCACGACATTCCCGGGCTCACCTCAATGATTTCGTAGCGGCTGACTGAAGAACCGCCTGGCAGCGGCGCCATCCCGGCTGGCTTCGACAAACAGGCATGGCTGGAGAGCCCTGGTGGCACCTATAGGGGGCTCGGCTTCCTTTCTGAACGTCTGCTATTATCCGATCGGACAACTATAGCCGGGATTATCAAATGACTCACAGTCGCAATAGAATCGATGTACACCATCACATGGTCCCGGAATTCTATGCCCGCACCTTGAAAAGACTTGGTGTTGATAACGCCGCAGGTGCGGAATTACCCGATTGGTCTCCGGAGAAATCCCTGGCACTCATGGACGCGACGAATATATCCAGGGCCTATCTTTCCATATCCTGCCCCGGGGTCTATTTCGGTGACGCAGGCGCAGCCTGTGAACTGGCGCGCGAATGTAACGAGTACGGTAGCGCCCTGAAGAAAGGGAGTGATAAATTTGGATTTTTCGCTACGGTCTCGCAGACGCAGTCAAACCACGCCGTGGCAGAAGTCGGGTATGCGCTCGACACACTGGGTGCAGACGGCGTTACATTACTTTCTTCGGTTGATGGTCACTATCTTGGTCACCCTGATTACTGGCCACTGATGGACGAGCTGAATCGGCGCAAGGCTGTTGTATTCATTCACCCAAACCTTCACAACACTGTGAAAGATATCAGGCTGGAATTACCCGGCTACCTGATTGAGTTTGTATTCGATACGACACGCGCCGTAGCGAACCTCATTTCATCTGGCACGATGGATAGATACCGCGACATCAAGTTTATCCTTTCACACGCCGGGGGAACCGTGCCTTACATTGCATGGAGATTGTCCCTCTGTGACTTTGTTCTCGACAAGGAGAACAGATTCCCCAAGGGTACACTGCACTATCTAAAGCAGTTCTACTACGATACTGCCCTGAGCCCTTCGCCTTTCATGCTCGGCAGCATGCGCGAACTGGTCGGAATAGAAAAGCTGCTGTTCGGTTCAGATTTCCCATTCGCCCCTGAGTTACTCGTCCATGCGGAAGTCAATGATATTGCGAATCTTGGTCTGTCTTATGACGAGGAGAAGGCAGTTGATTCTGGTAATGCGATCTCCCTTTTTGGAAATTGATAAAAAGCGAAAATCTTCATTAGAATGCGCCTTCCGACTGTGAACGGAGCTTTGCCTATGGCCTGCAGACCAGTATCAATGAGGTGTATATTTAGCCTCCCACGTGCCCGCAGCTCAGCTGGGCCCATTGGTACTTCCTATAATCAGAGAGGAACACATGAACCAGAAAATCGAGGTTGAAATCCCAGGTCAGTATCACGCGTTTCTCGACAAACACTTCCTGGCGATGCTGACTACGATTCGCGCCGACGGAATGCTTTCCACCAACCCGATTGGCTATGTCTGGGACGGTCGGCATATCCGTGTTTCCACATTGAAATCGAGAATGAAGTGCAAAAACATTCTTCGGGATGACCGGATATGCTTCTGCCTACAATCGCCCACCAACCACATGGACTATCTCGAAGTTCGAGGTCACGCCACGGTCGAAGACGACCCGGACCGCAGTTTTTTTCGTGAGCAGTTCATGCGCGGCATGGGCGGTGAGGAACCCCCTGCGGACCTCGACCCGCCCGAAGCCGAGCGCGTCATCATCCTGATTCATCCACAACAGGTCTCGGCGCCGAAGATCTATGGCGACCGGTTCGATGATCTGCCTGAGCGGGGTAAAACCTGACCGCACACCTGTGCGGTCAGGATTCCAGGCCACCGCCCAGCTCCTCCCGGTAAACACG
>JAOUDU010000517.1 GCA_029859085.1 Gammaproteobacteria bacterium
GCGCGCGGTGAGCGCCTCCATGGGCATCATGCTGGAATCCGCCTCGACGCGGCTGGGCGAGAAGGGCATGCCGCACTACGGCTCCCCCGACAAGGACCCGGCCCTGCGCCTGCAGACCCTGGAGCTGGCCGGACAGGCGGCGGTCCCCTTCACTTCCGGCATCCTGATCGGCATCGGCGAAACCCGGCGGGAGCGCATCGAGGCGCTGCTGGCCCTGCGCGCGTCGCACGAGCGCCACGGTCACCTGCAGGAAGTGATCGTGCAGAATTTCCGGGCGAAACCGGGTACCAAAATGGCGGCGGCGCCGGAACCCGACCTGGACGAACTGCTGTGGACCATCGCGGTGGCCCGCCTGGTGTTCGGTCCCCGGATGAGTATCCAGGCCCCACCCAACCTCAGCCCGGGCGTATTGCCGCAACTGGTGGCGGCGGGTATCAATGACTGGGGCGGCGTATCGCCGCTGACCCCGGATCATGTCAATCCCGAGGCGCCCTGGCCGCACCTCGACCACCTGGCCCGGGAGACCGCGGCGGCGGGCAAGTTCCTCGACCAGCGCCTCACCATCTACCCGGCCTATGCGACGGCGGCGGAGCGCTGGCTGGATCCCGCGGTGAGGCCGGCGGTCCTGCGCCTGAGCGACGCGACGGGTTACGCCCGGCGCGACAACTGGGTACCCGGCGAGGAGCAGGATATCCCCGCGGTTGAGGCGCGACTGCTGGGCAGCGAGCCTGCCGCCGCTGCAGTTGCGACTGATATCCGGGCGATCGTGGAGCGCTGCATTTCCGGCGCGGACCTGGAAGAGCCTGAAATCGCCCGCCTGTTCGAGGTCCGGGGCGATGAGTTCGCCTGGCTGGTGCGGCGGGCGGATGACCTGCGCCGGCAGGTCAGCGGCGACACGGTCAGCTACGTGGTCAACCGCAATATCAATTACACCAATGTGTGTTACTTCAAGTGCCAGTTCTGTGCGTTTTCCAAAGGCAAGCACAGCGAGGACCTGCGAGGTCGCCCCTACGACATCAGCGGCGAGGAAATTGCCGATCGCTGTATTGAAGCCTGGAAGCGCGGCGCCACCGAGGTGTGCATGCAGGGCGGCATCCACCCGGATTACACCGGCCAGACCTACCTCGACATCCTGCACACGGTGCGCGCGGCTACCTCCGGTATGCACGTCCACGCATTTTCCCCGCTGGAGGTATCCCAGGGCGCCGCTACCCTGGGCATCGATATCGAGTCCTTCCTGCGCCAGCTCAAGGCGGCGGGACTCAACACCCTGCCGGGGACCGCGGCGGAAGTGCTGGACGACGAGGTGCGCCAGTTCCTGTGCCCGGACAAGCTCGATACCGCCCGCTGGCTGGAGGTGATCGAGGCCGCCCACCGGGTCGGGTTGCCGACCACGGCCACCATCATGTACGGCCATATCGACCGGCCCCGCCACTGGGCGCGACACCTGTGGCATATACGCCAGCTGCAGCGGCGCACCGGCGGTTTCACCGAGTTCGTGCCCCTGCCATTCGTGCACATGGAAGCGCCCATGTACCTCAAGGGCAAGGCCCGGCGCGGCCCGACTTTCCGGGAGGCGCTGCTGATGCACGCGGTGGCCAGGCTGGTACTGCACGGGCTGATCGACAATATCCAGGCCTCCTGGGTCAAGATGGGGGTGAAGGGAGTGGCGGCCTGCCTCGGCGCCGGCGCCAATGACCTGGGCGGTACCCTGATGAACGAGAGTATTACCCGGGCCGCCGGTTCCGGCCATGGCCAGGAGTGGGCCCCCGCGTTCATGGAGCAACAGATTCTCGCGGCGGGCCGCCTGCCGCGGATGCGCACGACCCTCTACCGCGATGTATCGCCCGGGCGGCGGCAGGCCGCTTTTGCCGCCCAGCCCCTGGCGCCGGTGGTAAATGCCGGTGCCGGCAGGAAGCAGCGCTCCAAGCGCCTCGTCCCGGTGGACGCGGTGCGGCTTGAGTTCGAGCCTCACGCCCGGGCGCTTGTGGAGGCGGATCGAGGTCACGAGGTGTACGAGCAGGTGATGCTGATGGCCGCCTGTAACTGAACCGGGGCTGTATATGGGCAGGGCGGTGCAACTGGAGGGCAGCTGGCTGGCGCGGCTGGCGCCGGAGTTTGAGCAATCCTACATGGCGGCCCTGCGTTCTTTCCTGCTGGCCCAGAAAAAGTCCGGGAAGCAGGTGTTCCCTGCGGGCGACGAGATTTTCAATGCCTTTGCCCATACCCCGCTGGAGCGGGTCAGGGTGGTTATCCTGGGGCAGGATCCCTATCACGGGCCGGGCCAGGCCCACGGCCTGTGCTTTTCGGTAAAACCCGGTGTCCAGGTGCCCCCGTCGCTGCAGAATATTTTCAAGGAGATCCGGGGCGAGCTGGGCTATCCCATTCCCCGCCACGGCAACCTGACGGCCTGGGCCGACCAGGGTGTGCTGCTGCTCAACAGCGTGTTAACGGTCGAGAGCGGCCGCGCCGCGTCCCACCAGGGCAAGGGCTGGGAGACCTTCACCGACCGGGTGATCGAGCTGGTCAACCGCGAGTGCGAGTCGGTGGTGTTCATGCTGTGGGGCAGTTACGCCCAGCGCAAGGGCGCGTTCATCGACCGCCAGCGCCACTGCGTGCTGACCGCGCCCCATCCCTCGCCCCTGAGCGCCCACCGCGGGTTTTTCGGCTGCGGCCATTTTGTCGCTGCCAACGAGTACCTGGAGTCAAAGGGCAAGGAACCGATTGACTGGCGTTTGCCTGATTAGCATTGAATTTCGGCTTTCGAGTTGGGCACGACCGGGGAGAAGCCCCTCGAAAAGGCCGCAGCTCCGCAAACAAAAGTGGCTGCTGCGCAACTCGACCAAAATTGCTGCGCAATTTTCGGGACTCGAACAGTACCCGAAAAGCGGGGCAGGCTCTGCTCGCAGAAAGCCCCACTTTTGTTTGCTGCGCCAAGCGCGACCTGATTTTTTCGAGGGGCCTCTCCCCGGTCGCGCCCTTGCATTGAGCTGTCCATCAGTCTGATTTTCTCTTTGATAGCCTCTCGCTGTGCGTGGCAATCATCTCCGAGGGATAATACCGGTATGACTTTATCTCTGAGGATTGAACTGGC
>JAOUDU010000518.1 GCA_029859085.1 Gammaproteobacteria bacterium
TCCCAACGAGTGCGTCTATTTCATGGCGCACGATTTCAAGACGCTGATGTGGGAATCGCGCTGCAACCAGTTGCAGTACCGCGACTGGTTGTTCCAGACGGATATGACCTCGGCCTACGAGTACCACAAGCGCTTTCTGCAATTGTTGCAGGCCGACGCACCCGGTACCTGGAACCTGAAGATGCCCTCTCACGCCCTGTGGATTCCAACCCTGCTGAAGATCTACCCCGATGCCAGGCTGGTGTGGATGCACCGCGACCCGCTGGCTGCACTTGGCTCCTTCTGCAGTATCATTTCCCTGGCCCAGCAGGGCTTTACCTCCGGGGCCGATCCGGAATTCATCGGCCGCAACTGCTCCTGGCAGGCCCGGCAACATGCCGACCGCATCATGGATGCGCGCGACAAGCTCGGTGAGGACAGGATCATCGATGTGCACTACGCCCAGTTGACTCACCACCCCATCGAAACAATGCGGAGGCTTTACCGGGCGCTGGGCGACGATTTCACTGCTGAAGCGGAGTCCGGCATGCGCAGCTGGCTGGAAGATAATCCGCAGGACAAGTTCGGCAAGCACGAGTACAAGCTGGCGCAATTCGGCCTCGGTCCCGACAGCGCCGCGGCATTGTTTGAACGCTACCTTGCGCGCTACGAGGTCGAGCGGGAGGGCTGATGGACCGCGGCGTTGTGCCGGATGCGGGTTGTGCGGGCCATCGTATCCTCCAGGCATGCGGGTGTTAGCGGGGCTGGATTTCACCATCTTTCATAATCATGGCCAGCCGGTTCCTGTCCGTCAGGATGCTCAGGTCCTTCAGGGGATCGCCGTCAACCAGCAGCATATCTGCCAGCATGCCTGCCCGCAGGGTCCCGAGGTCGCCTTCGGCGCGCATCGCAAGGCCACCGTTGCGGGTGGCACAGACCAGGGCCTCGGCAGGTGAATACCCGTAGTAGTCCACGAAATACTCCAGGTCGCGGGCATTGGTTCCCTGCATATTCCAGGTAAAGCCGTAATCACCGCCGATCAGGTGGCGAATACCGCGCTTGCGCAGTTCGGTATGGGTTTTCACCGACGCCTCGATCAGGGCCGGAATGCCCATCCCCTCGGCTACAGCCCGCGGCAGTCCATGGGGCTCCCCTTCGTGCAGCATGGTGTGAAACAGGCCGACCGATGGCGCGACGAACACGCGATCCCTGGCCTGTTCCAGCATGTCGAGGGTTTTCTCGTCGGTCAGCTCCGCGTGGTAGATCATGTCCACGCCCGCAATCAGTGAATTCTGCACGGAGCTGATGGAGCGCGCGTGAACGTTGACCTTTTTGCCGAAGGCGTGGGCGGTCTGCACCGCCATCCGGATTTCTTCCAGCGACATGGTGGTGCAATCCGCTGGCGTAGCGGGGTAGAACGGGTCGCCGGAAACATCCAGCTTGATGTTATCGCATCCCTCCCGGATGCAGATCCGCACCACTTTGCGCATCTCCTCCGGGCCATCGATGACAATGGAGGGGGAGGTGCTGTTGGACAATGAGGAGCAATTGCGCGGATTGTGCAACCTGCTTTCATCGCCCAGGCCGCCGCTCACCGTGATTTCCAGGGAGCCCGCACGGATACGCGGCCCGGGCAGGCGCCCTGCATCGACCTCATTGCGCACCGCCACACCGAGTCGCAACTTGGCTTCCGACGCGCCGTAAGCACTGGTAAAGCCGTGGTCGAGCAGGGTTTTGGCGACGCGGGCGGTCAGGAAGGCATGCTCTTCGGGCGGCGGTGAAATCAGGTTCTCCGTGCAGGTGAAGCCGTCGAAGGACAGGTGTGCATGCCCCTCCGTCATGCCCGGCATCAGGAATTTGCCAGTGCCATCGATGGTGGTATCTGCCACCAGCGAGGCGCCGGCTTTGCCCCGCTTCACCGAACTGATGCGATTGCCTTCTACCAGAAGGTGACCGACGAAAGGCTTGCCCCCGGTGCCATCGAATATGGTCGCATTGCTGATCAAGGTTTTTTTCACGGACACACCCTTTTATGAGTAGGTTGACGCTGCCATCCTGCCAAGGAAACCCGGGGGTTGAATTTAACCCTGGAATCATAATGGCGAGCATACACCAGCCAAATGACTGGCGCTGCACTCCGGCTTGCCCCTGGCGGCCAGTGGACTGGTCAGCGCGCTTACCCGGGAGGACAGGCGCAGCGGCGTCGAGTTACCGGAAGTGTATCGCGGCGCACTCCCGCTTCATCGCTCGACCTGGAAGATCTTCGAGCCGGAGTGAGAGAGCAGCCTGGCGACCGGTAGCGCGACGCCGAGTGTCTCGGCCAGGGCCACGGCATCGCTGAGGTCCTTTTCCAGCAGGGCCGCGGCAACCCGCAGCTTCTCGTCCTCCTCCGCTGCATGGGGGTCGTCGCGGAAGTGCTTGTAGAAAGGAATATGGAACGCACTCAGTTCCGACAGCGCCCCGCTGGCCCTGGTGACCTGCTCTACCAGTCCATCGCGGGCACCGGCGGCGCGGGCAAGCTCGACCGCCTCGATCATTGCGGCGAAGCCGGCGTATACGACGATGTTGTGCGCCAGCTTCAGCGCGGCGCCGCTGCCGAGCCTGCCTGCAGGTACGATCCGCGACGCGAAACGCAGCAGCGTCGGTTCAAGTCGCGCTACCAACTCACCATCGTCGCCCACCAGCACCGACATCGAGCCGTCCTCGACGCTGAACATTCCGCGCCCGGCAATCGGCGTGTCCACCAGCTCGACGCCGCGATCGGCGGCAAGGGCTGCGAGCGTGATAATCGTGGAAGGCAGGACAGTTGAGAGGACTGCTATACAGCTGCCAGGTCGGGCACCCTCGAGGATACCCCCACTGCCCGAGACTGCCGCCACGCATTGTTCGTCTGTCTGGACACAGACGAAAACCAGGTCGCAGCGCTGCGCCAGTTCACGACAGGAATCGGACTCCAGCGCCCCGTCGCGGACAGCGCCCTGGACCGGACCGGGTTTGATATCGTAGACGACCGGTGCGTCACCGCTGTTAACCAGGCGCCGCGCGAGCGCTGCGCCAATCAGGCCGAGCCCGACTATGCCCACTTTATCCATATATCCTCTGGTTATCGCTTCA
>JAOUDU010000023.1 GCA_029859085.1 Gammaproteobacteria bacterium
CGGACGCTTGAGCTGAAGGTCGCCATTGAGTTCATGGCATTTACGCCGGGCTGGAACACTCTCCAGAGCATGGCAGCGCTGGTCGAGAAAACAGCGTTGCCCAATCTGGCCATCGGCAACCGGCTTGCCCCCGGCGACGGGGTTTTCCCGGTAGCTTGTTTCATCAATGCATTGCCCGCCGGAACCCCCCTCGAGGTCGAAGTGCCCCAGCCACAAACGCGCCCGCCACTGGAGCGGGTCCGGTATGCGGTAACGGCGGCCCGGCGCATGATAGAAGCAGAATCCCGACTGTCGCGTTAACCCCCGGGCACCCTTGATGGCGGGTACGAGCCCCGCGAAAATACATGGTCTTTGGCAAACCCGTCATCTATAGTTATTTACCCCTGCCTGACCCGCGGAGTCAAGGTTATCGGCGGATCAGCTCGACAACCCAAGCACCCAGGAGTGATCGTGAACCTGTTAAAGCTGACTGCCAGTCTTTTTCTTTTCATGTGGGTGACCACGCCTGCCGCGTACTCCGACACGGGTGATGTGAAAGGCGGCAAACAACCCGCAAACGTTGACGATAAGCGCTTGCTTGCGGCCGCTGGCGATGGCGCCAACTGGCTTTCGTACGGGCGCACTTATGACGAGCAGCGATTCTCGCCGCTGACGGCGATAAGTGACAAGAATGTCGGCAGGCTCGGGTTGCAGTGGAGCGCCGACCTGGACACCGCGCGCGGCCAGGAAGCGACGCCGATTGTGGTCGATGGCGTACTGTACGTCTCGACGGCCTGGTCGATGGTCAAGGCATTCGACGCGGCAACAGGCGAGCCGATCTGGTCCTACGACCCCCAGGTGCCGCGTGAAAAGCTGGTCGAAGTTTGCTGCGATGCAGTTAACCGGGGTGTCGCCGTCTACAAGGGTAAGGTCTTCGTCGGCACGCTCGCCGGCCACGTCGTGGCGCTGGATGCCGCCACGGGCAAGGTCGCCTGGGACATCCAAAGTATTCCTGAGGGGTCGCATATGGCGATCACCGGGGCGCCGCGAATCGTCAAGGGCAAGGTCCTGATAGGTGCAGCGGGTTCCGAATACTTCACCCGCGGCTATCTTGCAGCTTTCGATACAGAAACAGGGAAAGAGGTGTGGCGTTTCTACACGGTTCCAGGCGATCCATCGCAGCCTTTCGAGGGCAAGCACCTCGAAGCTGCCGCGAAAACCTGGAGTGGCGAATACTGGAAGTTTGGCGGGGGCGGCACGGTCTGGGATTCAATCACCTATGACCCCGAAACCGACCTGGTGTATTTCGGCACTGCGAATGCCGAGCCATGGAACCCCGGTATTCGCAACTCCGCCGCCGGTGACAATCTGTACACCGCGTCGATCGTGGCAATCCGGCCCGATACCGGCGAATACGTCTGGCACTACCAGGAAACACCGGAGGATCGCTGGGACTTCGATTCCAACCAGCAGATCATCGCCGCGAACCTGAAGATCGCTGGCCAGGAGCGGCGCGTGGTGATGCATGCGCCGAAAAACGGCTTCTTTTACGTGCTCGACGCCAGGACCGGAAAGTTCATTTCCGGCACGGCGTTCGCGACCGTGAACTGGGCCACCGGACTGGACCCGGCCAGCGGCCGCCCGCTGGTCAACCCCGAAGCCAGGTACGAGATTACCGGCAAGCCTTTCACCAGCTTTCCCGGCGCCTACGGCGCACACACCTGGCATCCCATGTCCTACAGCCCGGACACTGGCCTGGTATACATCCCAACCAACGAGGCGGCAGCGACATATACGGACCCGGCTAAAGAATGGACGCCCGGCAAAGTCGGCATGCAACTCGGGGTCGATTTCAATGCAGGCGCCATGCCGGCCGACACCGGGATACGTGAGTCGTGGCTTAAGAAGACCACCGGGGCACTACTTGCATGGGACCCGGTGACGAGGAGCGCACGGTGGGCAGTTCAACATGCGGGGCCAGCCAATGGCGGCACGCTCTCCACCGCAGGCAACCTGGTTTTCCAGGGCACGGCGGGTGGAGAGTTCCGCGCCTATGCGGCAGATACCGGTAAACAATTGTGGAGTTTCGCCGCACAGACCGGCGTGGTCGCCGGACCGGTCACCTACTCCGTGAACGGCAAGCAATATGTGGCGGTCCTCGCCGGATGGGGGACGCTCTGGGACTTGTATACCGGCATCCTCTCGACCAAGTCGGGACGGGTACCAAATGTGAGTCGACTGCTGGTGTTCGCGCTCGATGGCAAGGATCAACTGCCACCACCCCCGCCGCATTCACTGGCAGTGCTGGATCCGCCACCGGTCGCAGGGGATCCCGGGGAAATCGCCGACGGTGCGCTTTCCTTTCACTACAACTGCAGTGGCTGCCACGGGGACGCGGCGATTGCCGGGGTCCTGGTACCGGATCTTCGGCACTCGGCGGTCCTCAACAGTCCGCAACTGTGGCAGCAAATTGTCCATGACGGGATACTGAAGGAGCGCGGCATGGTCGCCTGGTCGGCTAACATGACACCGGCTCAAATCGAGAATATCCGGCTCTACGTGATCAAGCGGGCCAATGAGGACAGGGCGCTGGAACTCGGGCAGGCAAAAGACCACTGATCGCTGGCAGGAGTCCACGGCCCGGCCCGGACTATTCCGGCCAGTTGACTTGAGTCCCCGCTGACATGTCGCTGTGCGCCACCGGAGCGACATCCCGCAGCGTTGGTGTCGGCCGTATCAGATGAATACCCGGTCGGTGAAGTGACCGTGAAAGCCGAACGGAACATGGTGGGACAATTTTACCGCCGCGATCTCTGTTTCGGGTTCGAGAGCGTCCAGTATTACGATTTCAGTGCGGTGTGACGTCGCGTCATAGACGAACGACAGCAGGTAGCCGTCATCTTCCGATTTCGCGCCATCCCGGGGGACGAACAGCGCCTCGGATGTGTAGCGGTGTTGTCCGTAATCTCCGACCTTGAAATCGCCTGTCTCCGCATCGAGCTTCACGACCGAGTTATAGAAATAGGGCGTGCCGTTGTCCACTGGGGCAACGTAATAGGTATACCGGCTGGGGTAGCAGGTCTTCTGCATATCCCAGCTGGGGAACTCCCCGGGGGGCGCGTGGAAATACTCCTCGTGAGTTATTTCCCCGGTCTTGACGTTGATACGGTACCGGCACAGCGGGGCACCCAGCATCCGCTCGAGGGTGAACACGTCCTTGATCGCCGCAAAGTTCCCCGGGTCGGTGGAGCGGATGAAATCCGTGACTATTTCATCGCCCTGCTCGTAGGAGTTGCCGAAATGAACGATGAGCGCGGGCGGCAACTCGAATGTCCTGACCACCTTCATATCACGGAGGTCCACGATGATGCCCGTTACCGGCTTGTTCATCCGGTACTCGGTCACGTCGCTAATGGCCGCCGTACCCAGGATCGGCCCGGTCACGCCCATGGTAATGGAGCTGAGAAGGAAAACCGCGTAGTTTTCAGTAACACCGAAGTCGTGGACAAACGGAAAGCTCTTGAGAGGTATGCGAGACGTGGATGCGACCCTGCCCTGGGGGTCGATGTCGTAGAGATCCAGGCCGAACTTGAGTCCGGTTATGCCCAGCCCGGCCACGTTTACACCGAAATTGATATGGTGCCCGGTCCGGTAATTGATCTTGCCGTGTGCGCTCATGTTTTTCATGGTGTTCAGCGCGCCGTCGTAAAACTCAACACCCCTGGTTTCAAGCGTGGCGGGGTCCAGCAGGTAGGGCTGGCTGGCCTCGTAGAAAGCGCAGAGCTTGTCCCCGTGCCAGTTGATGCTGGTATTGGCGGGATTGGAAAGAGGTCGCAGGAAATTACCCCTGAACCCGCCGTCCAGGTGGGTACCGAAGCCGCGAAACAGGATTTTGTTGCTCTTCTTCTCCTCGACGTACTTCGTGGTCCTGATGTAGCGGTTCTTGAAATGCGCCCTGCCCCCAGTAAAGGTAACCGCACTTATCATACCGGGCCCGTCGAACCAGTGGCCGTAGCGGCGACCGCCCATTTCCATGGTCCCGGGTCCATTCCTGAAAAAAGTCCCGGTGAGACCGGGCGGGATGCGCCCCCTGACATCGTCCACCCAGCCGGAGTACTCCTGGTCCAACCCGTAAAAGCCGCTGTGGAAGTCGATCGGCTGAGCCGGGTTTTCTGTCCCTGGATTTTCTGCAGCAACTGACATCTATCGCTTTTCCCTATCTCGCTCCCGGTCAAGCCTTACCGCGCCCATTGCGTGACGCGATCAGACGTTGAACCAGGGAGAAATCATGAATTCCAGTGCCCCCTCGAACCACAGGACATGCCTCGGCAAGGGGTCTATAAACCGTGCCCAGTGAGTATTGTCGCCGATGGCAATATCCTCGGGCGGAACGCTGTGGACCCGGGCATTGAACAGTCCCGCATCGTAATAGGTGCGATCACATACGCCGTTGCGCCAGTAAATATAGTCGTTGGCCTCTATCCACTCGCTGGCCGGCCTTACGCACGGATGGGCCTTGTCCAGACGCACGGTCGACTCGAACAGGTTGCCCTCCTCTGAGGCCACTGTTGAGACCAGGCGACCAGCCGATACCCCGTGTTCTACGCGGTCGGGTTTGGTAAAAAGGTTCACCGGATCCATCGAGCCGGCGGCCGCCCGGGCCTCCACCACCATGTAGCGCGGCTTGCCGTCACTGTCGGTGACATAGGTTGACCACTCCGCCCGCGGCCCATGAACCAGGCCGCTCACCTCGTAGATATTCAGCGTCAGCATCAGGGTCGGCTTATCATCCGCCAGGCACCGGATCGGCGCCAGCGTGAAGCCCTCGGCCAGATTGATGTAGTCAGTGAATTCCCGTTCCATCTCCTTTCTTACCGGGAAATTAATGTACACCGAAGGCGGATCCGCCAATACCGTGAAGTGCAGGTTGGGGCGCTCCCTCCCGAGCAGGATCCTGAATGCATCGCGCATCGCGAGTTGCGAGTACATCAGTCGCTTGAGCAGGCGCCTACCCGTCCGTGACGGGCTTGTGTCAGATAAATTAGATCCGGGTCGGGGCATCAGTCAGTCTTCCAGCTCATTCGAACGGTACAGGATTTCTTGGGCAGATGTGGGTCGAACTGCATTTTCAGGCCCCCGTTTTCACCGTTGAAGAGAGCCTCAAATGTTCCCTTACAGATCGCCAGGCAACCCTCTTCGGGCAGTGCTTGCGGATTCGGCAGCGTGCTCGCCGCGGCGCATGTGTGCCAGCCGCACTCGGGTATATCGATCACGGTCAAGCCGTTGCCCGGATCAAACTCGGTGACCGAGGCGGGGCCCGTAAGCCAGTGGGCCGGGTTGAAGGTTTCGAACAGGAGCCGGGTCCAGCGCCCCGGTTTCTTGCTGCCGTCCCGGGTGACCCGGGGACGGGTCTTCCTGTTCTTTTCGGGCATACTGTTCATCATCTTGAGAAATTCCGGCGAGGTCTCCTGGGACAGGGCCACGGCGGTGCCGATCACGATCTCGTTAAACTGCTTCGGGCTGTAGTGCCTGCGCAGCTCCAGAAGGGCCCACTCCATCTCGCGCACGAAATTTCCATAGCGCTTGCGCCACTTCTCCCGGGGTGAGTCCAGCCACCTGATCTGTTCACGCCTGGATTTGATTTCCAGGTAGTCCCGATCTACCTGTGCCGGATCGCCAGACAGCCTGAGGATAGGTACAAAGGTGTGACTTATGATGAGCATGGCTTTTTTCACAAGCATGGCGTTGGACATCCACATGTCGATCCAGGCCTGCGGTCCCCAGTGATAGTAAAAGCCGCGAGGTCCCGCCGGGCTCACCGGACCGCTGTGCCGGTCGCTGGAGATAATGCCGCTATCGGTCATCTGTAATTCCCTAGTTCATCAGGCGCAGTGTTATACCGTAAGTGGCCTGGGGTCCTACCACCCCGGCGTAGCCTCCGATGGTCGGGATATCCAGGCCAAACACGTAGTATTCCTCATCCAGCATGTTGCGACCCCACAGTGTCACCTCCCAACGCCGGTCCTGGCTGGCCAATCCCAGGCGCAAGTTGACAATGTCCACCGCGTTGTTCCTGAGGTTTGGATCCAGATCCTCTTCGAGAAAGTAGTCGTCGATGTAGCTGTATTCAAGCCGCAGCATCATGACCAGGTCTGAGCCGAGGTCCTTGTCATACTGGACATAGGAACTGACGTTCCACTCGGGCGCATTGGCCAGCGGCTTACCCTTCAGGTCCTGTGTGCAGTTGCTGGATGTGCCGGGCGAGCCGGTCTGGGCTTTTTGTACATAATAGTATTGATAGAAGGCCTGCTCCACCGTGCACTGGCCGTTGTCGAAGGACCCGTACTCCGCCTTGTTATAGCCGATCGCAGTTCCCACTACCAGGTCGGTCGCGGGGGCAAACAACAGCTCGAGTTCGGCGCCATAGCTCTCCAGGTTGCCGGCATTGGTCACGCGCACCGATGAACCGTCGAAGGTCTGTGATTGAAAGTCCCCGTAGTCCACGTAAAACAGCGTGCCATTGAACTGCAGGCGCCTTGCGCCCCAACTGGTCTTCCAGCCCAATTCGTAGTTGGTGGCGATTTCCTCATCGAACTCACCGTCGGAGCCAACAACTTCACGCCGCTGGTTGAAACCACCGGACTTGAACCCGCGGCTGACCAGCCCGTAGCCCATTATGTCGGGATCGAAAAAATAGCGCAGGTTCAATGACGGGGATAAGTCGGAATCGTTGCGGGACGAATCATAGTAAATATCCGGGCCGGCGATGGGTGGCAGGTCCAGCGCCGTGGTCGGATTGGTGATCTGGGAGCCTTCCCGTTGCTTTTCTTCATAGGTGTAGCGCAGCCCCAGCGTGGCGCTGGCTTTCTCGCTGTAGTTCCATACCAGTTGGCCGAAGGCTGCATAGCTGGTGGTCGTGTAGTCGTTGGTATCGGTATTGACTGAGCCGCCCGGAAAGAAATCACCAAGGGTGAGGTCGCCGATGATGCGGACGTTGTTCACCAGGTCGGGCAACTGCGAGAACGTTCCCAGCGAGTCAAATTTCGAGTAGTAGGCGTAAAGACCGGCCAGGTAGTCGAAGGTTTCTCCCCCGGGCGACGTCAGGCGCAGTTCGGAAGAGTACTGGTCCAGTTTTACATCCGTAGTCGCTTCCACCGCATTGTAGGCCGTGAAATCGCCGTCAAAGGCGCTATCGGACTCGTAGTGGCGCCAGGCGTTGATGAAAGTGAGAGCGCCGTGGGAGGCCAATTGACGGTTCCACTGCACTGTCGCGCCTCCGACATCGACCTTGTTTCCGAGGTCGCTGTTGAACCAGTAGTGATCACCGAACGGGTCAGCTTTAGGGGGTTTCATCCCGCTTGAGTCCTCGAGCGCGGTGTATGCCAGGATGGGCTTGCCGTCGGCATTGAGCCCCAGGGCTGCCTGCCACTCGGCGGACGGGTGATTGGTTGCGGGGGAGTTCAGGGTGGACAGCCCATTGTAGTCCATGACCGCAAAGGCACAGCAGTCCGTATCTTCCCTGGTGTAGTCCACGGTAATCAGGAATTCCCCGTAATCGTTGGCACCTTTGCTTCCCTGCAGGTCGAGCAGCATTCGTGCCCGCCCTCCCCACTTGTTGGCATCGTTCAGGCCATCCCCGGTGAAATCGTTTTTATAGAGGTGGTCACCCTCCACGCCGAACCCGGTCAGCCGCAATGCGTGACCGGAGTTACCGAACGGGACATTGACCATGCCGCGCAGTTCCAGTTGCTGGTTGCTATCGTAGGTCACCTCACCCATCGACTCGAAGTTCTCGACGGGCGTGTTGGTCAGGATACTGATCGCGCCGGCAGAGGTGTTCTTGCCGTAAAGCGTCCCCTGCGGGCCGCGCAGCACCTCCACCTGGCGCACGTCGACCAGGTCGCCGACACCCATCCCCGAGCGCCCCTGGTAAACCTCGTCGATGAAAAGTCCCACGCTGGGATCCACGCCGGAATTGCTGCCGACCGAGCCGATGCCGCGAATCCTGATCGATGTGGACCTCGAGTCGGTCGCGGTGGTGATCCTGAGGTTGGGGGTGTACTCGTCCAGCTCGCCCAGCCGCGTCACGCCGCTGTCCTGCAGGAACTGCTCGGAGAATGCGGATACAGACATGGCCACGTCCTGCAGGCTCTCGACCCGTCGGGTGGCGGTGACGAGGACTTCCTCCAGCGCCGGTACTTTGCTTACCGCCGGTGCATTGGCCGGTTCTTCGGCCTGGACCGATAATGCCGGGGGCAGCAGGGCCAGGCACGCCAGGGCGATACCGCATTTGCACACTTTTTTCTTTATATTCAACGGCTTCCACACCTGTTTTTATTGATATAGGGCCACAGGACAAGAAAAATCCAATCTCGCCGCAATCCAGGATGAACGTTTCGTTCCAGGCCTGCCGCGGCCCTGGACGGACTTTCATTGTCTTATCGAGCTGCGTGTGGGCTTCCGCAGCTGCCGATCTATTGTATACAATAATGTTTTCTTGTATACAAGATATCGTGAGCGCAAAAGACGCGGCAATCGCGAGTGGGAGTCGATGAACACAGTGGTACCAGGCGGCGAGAACAGGGAACACGGCAATCTGACCCAGGCTGAAATCGTCCGCATCGGCCTGGAGACCGATATTCTGTCGGGGCAGGTAGCCCCCGGCAGCGTTATCGACGAAACCGAGACCTCAAAACAGTTTGGTGTCTCGCGGACACCGGTTCGCGAAGCGATTTTCCTGCTGGTCCAGGCAGGCTTATTGAAAAAAGAGGCCCGAAAAAGAGCGATCGTCGCTGAAATCAATATCGATGATTTTTTCGGGTTATTTGAAACCCTGGCTGAACTGGAGGGGTTGTCAGCGAGGCTGGCGACGGAGCGAATGAACCGGGCGGAATACTTCGAGTTATCCAATATCCACGCTGCCGCGGCGGAAAAACTGCAGCTTGGCGAGATCGACGATTATTCCGCATTGGGTCGAGCGTTCCATGCCCGCATTCTGGAGGGAAGCAAGAACAGCACATTAATCAAGATCACGTCAGAACTCGCGGCGAGACTGATCCCATACCGCCGTTTCCAGGTGGCGCTGGAAGGTGGGTTACAACGCAACCAGGATGATCACGACACCATACTTGCGGCGATTAAATCGAAAGACGCGGAAGCTGCGTACCAGTTGATGCGCCGGCATACCCTGGAACAGGGCGACTCTGTAATCGCCAACATTCCGACTTTTTCTGAACTGAACCGAACCTCCGGAAATACGAGCGAGCGTGTTCGATCTGGCGTGGGGGGCGAACTTTTATGACACAGCCAGTCTCAACAGGGCGCAGCGAAAATACCGGGGAGTCAGCGCTGGCCGACGAAATGCGCGGCCTGGCGCAACGCGCGTACCAGCACTTCAAAAACAGGACGACTGACCAGGCGCCATCGCCTATGCAGCTTCCTGTCGAGGCCTACCTGGATGAGGCACGCTACAAACGTGAATTCGACAGGATCTTCACTCAGCTGCCACTGGGGCTCGCATTGTCTGTAGAGCTCCCCGGACCCGGGAGCTACCTGGCACGAGAGGTTTGCAACGTTCCGGTGCTGGTAACCCGCGATGAAAACGGCAAGGCCAGGGCTTTCCTGAACGTATGCCGGCATCGGGGTGCCACCATATGCCCTGAAGGCGCGGGCAAGAAGTCGCGTTTTGTTTGCCCCTACCACTCCTGGGCCTATGCCGCCAATGGAGAATTAACCAGGATCAATGCTGAGGAAACGTTCGGTGAAGTGGATCGCACGGCACTGGGTCTCACGGAACTGGCCTGTGCCGAAAAGTCCGGCGTGATCTGGGTAGCGCTGAAACCGGGTTCGGCATTTGATATCGACGACTGGCTCGGTGATTTTTCCGCTAAACTCGATTCACTGGACCTCGGTAACTGGTACGTATACGACCAGCGCACGTTGGCCAGCCCGGGATGGAAGGCGACCTTTGATGGATACCTGGAGGTCTATCATCACGATACCGTGCACGGCAGGACAGTTGGCCAACATACGGTCGGCAATCTACTGGTACACGACACTTATGGACCCCACCAGCGCCTCACGTTCGGGCGAAAAACCCTCGAGCAGCTGGACAATGTGCAAGGCGATGATTGGGATGGCAGCCAGTACATTCGTATCATTCACTCTGTTTTTCCCAACTTGTCTATCTCGGGAATTATTGGTGGTCACTGCCTGGTCAGCCAGGTGTTCCCGGGGGAATCAGCCAATTCAACGATCACGCGACAAACCTTGCTGTGTGCCGAGAGACCGGAGACCGAAGCCCAAATGGCGGCCGCGCGGCAGTTCAGCGCCATGACCTTGCAAGCGGTACGAGACGAGGATTACGTAATCGCAGGAAGCATTCAACGGGCCCTCGGGGCCGGAGCAAACACCCATTTTGTTATTGGCAGGAACGAACCCGGCTTGCAGCACTTTCATCGAAGCATTGCACGGTTCATGCAAGATGCCTGAAATAATCTGAAGCGAAGGACTGACTGATGACATCAATCGAGGAGTTGGAGTCCAGGGTGGATCGGCTCGAGTCGAGAGCCTCCATTCGGGAATTGGTGACAAATTACGCTGTCGCCTGCGACGAGCACGACATCCCCAAGTTACAGAACCTGTTTACCCTAGATGCTGTCTTCAAATCCCCCAGCAGCTTCATGCAGTCCGCCGGAAGGGAGGCGATTGCTGCCATGTTTATAGAGGTTTTGAAGACCCGCGGGCCGGGTTATCACTGGACGCATGATTTGATCGTAAACTTCGGCGACGATGAAAACTCCGCTAGCGGCATCGTCTACAGTCACGCGGAGACCACGCCAAACGGCGTGGTCAGCATCGCGGCGATGAAGTACAAGGACAAGTACAGACGGGAGTCTGGTGTGTGGTATTTCAGTGAACGCGAAATACACTTTTTTTATTACGTGCCGATGACAGAGTACATCGAGACACTCAACCGCCAGGAGCGACTCTACGTCGGACGCGATAAGCGCGCAGCTGATTTCCCCGAATCCTCGCAAGGCTGGAAGGACTTTGAAAATAACTATAAATAGATCGCGGCTCTGCGTTGCCGGAAACAACGGCGTAGCATCCGAATTCCGGCGCTGCCGCTGAACTTGACCTGGCGGAGCGATCGCTCACACATTGAAGCAAGGACTTGAAATTAATGAACGATAAATTAGCCTCCACACGTTTTAACCAGACCATGCTGCGGGTCAGGGACCCGGCAAGGTCGCTCGCGTTCTATCGCGAAGTCCTGGGAATGGAGCTACTGGAAAAATTCGATTTCAAACAGATGAAGTTCTCGCTCTACTTCCTCGGTTTCAGCGACGATCTCGAGGGAGAGCGGCCCGATGATCGGGGCGAACGCGTTGACTGGGTCTTCCGCCAGAATGCGCTGCTGGAATTGACGCATAACTGGGGAAGCGAGAGTGACGTGAATTTCCCCGGCTATCACAACGGTAACGATGAGCCACGCGGGTTCGGGCACATCGGCATCACTGTTCCGGATGTACACGCAGCCTGTAAGCGGTTTGAAGAGCTCGACGTCCCATTCGTCAAAAGACCAGATGATGGCTCGATGAAGGGACTGGCCTTCATTAAGGACCCCGACGGTTACTGGATCGAGGTGCTCTCTCCAGGCGGCTTACGAAATATTATCGCCGAGCATGCTGGTTAACCGGCCATGGATCTGGGCATAAGGGGTAAAACCGCGCTTGTAGCTGCCGCCAGCGATGGCCTCGGAAAAGCCGTTGCAATGCGATTGGCTGCCGAAGGAGCCCACGTAGTTATCTGTGCGCGTAACGAGGAACGAATCCAGGCCGCCTTGAAGGATCTCAAACGCGCCAGCCCCGATGTCCGGTCGCAGGGATTCGTCACTGACCTGAGCAGCGCAGACGATATCGGCAAGCTCGGCGAACAGCTCAGGGACAGGCAGCTCGGTATCGACATCCTGGTCAATAATGCCGGCGGACCTCCGCCCGGCTTTTTTGAGGATTTGGACGATTCCCAGTGGCAGCAGGCGTTTGACCTTACGATGATGTCGGCCGTGCGCATGACCCGCCTCGTGCTGGCGGACATGCGCGCCCGGCGATGGGGACGCATCATCAATATAACCTCGTACACCGTAAAGCAGCCGATGGTCGAGATGATGCTGTCCAACAGCATTCGAATGAGCGTTATCGGCTGGGCAAAAACGCTCAGTAACGAGGTGGCATGTGACGGTATTACCGTCAATAACGTTTGCCCGGGCTGGACGCGCACGGGTCGTGTGGACCAGTTGCTGAAGGCTCGCGCCCGGTCAACGGGAACAGGGCAAGAGGAGATCGAACGGGGCCTGTTGGCTGCGATACCGAGTAGAAGAATCGGCGAAGTCAGTGAATTTGCCGATGTCGTCGCGTTTCTCGCCTCGAAAAATGCTTCATATGTAACCGGTACCACACTACCTGTCGACGGGGGCGCCGTCAGCGCGGCGATGTAGACGAGATGAGCATACTGACAGCACGCTCTATAGATATTCATGCGCATGCTGTTCTGGCCGGCACTATGGGGACAGCCAGCAACTACGGTCCCGAA
>JAOUDU010000519.1 GCA_029859085.1 Gammaproteobacteria bacterium
CTCCCCGCCGCGCCAGTCCCTGGCCAGCATTTTGCCCGCGGTGACTGACATCAGGCCGGTTCCACTACCAGGGCGCCGGCTTCAAGGCAAAAGCGCCGTTCACAGCGGTCCGCCAGCTGGGCATCGTGGGTGACCAACACCAGGGTGGTGCCCTCCTCCCGGTTGAGTTCAAACAGCAGGTCGATGATATGTCCGCCGGTGCGGGTATCGAGATTGCCGGTAGGTTCGTCGGCGAACAGGATCGAGGGATGGGACGCGAACGCCCGGGCAATGGCCACCCGCTGCTGTTCACCACCGGACAGCTGGCGGGGGTAGTGACTCATGCGCGGCGCCAGTCCCACTCTCGCCAGGAAGGTCTCCGCCTGTTCCCGGGCCTTTACCTGTCCCTGCAGTTCCAGCGGCAGCATCACGTTTTCCAGCGCAGTCAACGCCGGCAGCAACTGGAAGGACTGGAACACGAACCCCACATGCCGCCCCCGGAACAGCGCCCTGCCATCCTCGTCCAGTTCCCCCAGGTCGGTATCGCCGATAATGACTCGCCCGGCACTGGCCTCGTCCAGACCCGCCAGCAGTCCCAGCAGGGTGGATTTGCCCGAGCCTGAGGCGCCGACAATCGCCACGGATTCACCCGACTTGATTTCCAGCGAGATCCCTTTCAGTATTTCGAGTTCGGCTCCCGCCATCGGGATCCGTTTCTGGAGATTCTCGACCTTGATCATCAAACGCGTCCTTTACCCGGTTTTACCTGCAAGTGTACGTGCAGGCCTGGTAGCTGGATTGCTCCTGCTCTGCGTCTGCTGCAATACGCAGGCACGGAACCACAGCATTCTTGTGCTCGGGGATAGTATCAGCGCCGCCTATGGCATGTCTCTTGAACAGGGCTGGGTAAGCCAGCTGGCGGCGCAACTGGCCGCCAGCGACCCATCGATCGCGGTGGTCAATGCCAGCATCAGCGGGGAGACCACGGCCGGCGGCCTGCGCCGCCTGCCTCAGCTGCTGGCGCAACACCAGCCCGGCGTGGTCATCATCGAGCTCGGCGCCAACGACGGCCTGCGCGGCTTCCCGCTGGCTGAGATGCGGGCCAACCTGGGCAAGCTGGTGGCCATGTCACAGGAAGCGGGCGCAAGGGTTATACTCGTGCCGATGGAGATCCCCCCCAACTATGGCGCGCGTTATACCGCGGGCTTTCGCGAGAGCTTTGTCGAGGTGGCCAGGGATACCGACTGCGTGCTCGCCCCCTTCGTGCTTGACGGGGTGGCCACCGACCCCGCGCTGATGCAGGCCGATGGCCTCCACCCCAAACCAGAGGCACAGGCCATGCTGCTGCAAAACCTGCTTCCCACGATCAAGGCAGTGCTGGCGCAATAATGGGCGACTGGTCCTGGAATACCTTGCAGGCCGCCGATCGCGCCGCGATCTGGCATCCCTACGCCTCGGCCACGAATTCACCCGATGCTGTGCCGGTGCTGGGCGCGGCCGGCGTGCACCTGCAACTGGCGGACGGCAGGCGGCTGCTCGATGGCATGTCATCCTGGTGGTGCGCGATACACGGCTATAACAACCCCGCCCTCAACCGGGCGGTGCGGGACCAGTTGGGGCAGATGTCCCACGTGATGTTCGGCGGTCTCACCCACCCGCCCGCGGTCAAGCTCGCGCAACTGCTGACGAAACTGACGCCGGCAGGCCTGAACCGGGTATTCTTCAGCGACTCGGGCTCCGTCGCGGTGGAAGTCGCACTGAAGATGGCGATCCAGTACTGGTACTCGGTGGGCAAGCCCGCCAAACAGAAAATGGTGGCCCTGCGCAGCGGTTACCACGGCGACACCTTCGGCGCTATGGCGGTCTGCGACCCGGACACAGGCATGCACCACCTGTTCGGAGATGTTTTGCCGAAGCACTTCTTCGCCCCCGCGCCCACCTGCCGCTTCGGAGACCCCTGCCCCGACAGCGAAATGATCGCCATCACCGACCTGCTCACCGAGCACCACCGGGAGATCGCCGCGATCATCGTCGAGCCCGTGGTGCAGGGAGCCGGCGGCATGCGATTTTATTCCGCCCAGTACCTGGTGCACCTGAGGGCGCTGTGCGACGCCTTTGACGTGCTGCTGATCTTCGACGAAATTGCCACCGGCTTCGGCCGCACCGGCAAGCTGTTTGCGCTCGAACACGCCGGTGTCGAGCCGGACATCCTGTGCCTGGGCAAGGCGCTTACCGGTGGTTACATGACCCTGGCCGCCACCCTGTGCAACGACCGCATCAGCGAGGGGATCAGCCGGGGCGAGGCCGGGGCGTTCATGCACGGGCCCACCTTCATGGCCAACCCGCTGGCCTGCGCAACGGCGGTTGCCAGTATAGAACTGCTGCTGTCCCAGCCCTGGCAGCGCACCATCGCACGCCTGCACAACGATCTCGAGTCGGGGCTCGCCCCGGCCCGCGGACTGGACAATGTGGCCGACGTTCGAACCCTCGGCGCAATCGGCGTGATCGAACTGAAAAAAGCGGTGGACATGCGCAAGGTACAGCCCATGTTCGTGGAGCGCGGCGTCTGGGTGCGACCCTTCGGCAAGCTGGTCTACGCCATGCCGCCGTTTGTGATGGGCAGCGACGATGTCGCCACCCTCACCGCCGCGATGGTGGATGTGGTGGCGAACATCTAGCGGCCGGTTATTGGAAGGTCGAATAAATTCGACCCTACATATGCCCGCCCCCGCAGGGTCGAATTCATTCGACCTCCACCGCTCAGCTTCCGAAACTCTTCGACAGGCTGTGGCACAGGTTGCAGCCCACCGGCTGGCCGGCACTTACCCTGCGCTGGGTTCCCTCAACCAGGAAACTGCGATCCACCGCGGCGCGAGAGAGCACCGTACCCAGGTGATCGGCGCCGTGGCAGTTGCCGCACTCGCCGCGCCCGGGCCTGCCGTTTTCGCGCTTGGCCATATCCTTGTGGGCCTCCTTCCAGAAGCGCTGGTCGTTGACCAGGTGCATATTGTGCGGACCCTTGAGGGTATTGGCAGGCAGGCCACTGGTGGTGTGGCAGGCGCCGCACTCGATAATGGGACCCGCGTGACCCTGTAACTGAATGGC
>JAOUDU010000024.1 GCA_029859085.1 Gammaproteobacteria bacterium
GCCTGCCGACCAACGTCTCCCACCAGAAGGTGCTGGATGAGCTGCGCGACATCGTCGGCGGCAACCGCACAGTCGAGTTCATCGATTGCACTGGCACGGCGGCACAGCCGCGGGTCGAGCCGGCGCAGCTGCGCGCCAAGATAGAGGACCTGCCGCGGCTGCGCCGTTGGGTGATGCGCGTCGAGCAGATGGACAAAGGCACCTGGCTGACCTACCGGGACAAGGCCGGGCAGAGGGTGCGCATGCAACTGGCCTGGGTGAGTGAGGAGCGGGATCGCTTAATTTTCGTCAACGAGCGCGGCCAGAAAGTAGCGGACATGAGCAATATACAGCTGGCCCGCCAGCTGAGCCGCGGCATGCAGCCCCCGGCGCCGGCGGACAAGCTGTCCGTGGTCGACAAGAGCCTGTACCAGACCCTGGAGCACGTACAGAAAACCCTGAGCTTTGCCCGCAACCACGATTCCCTGACCAGGCTCATCAACCGCGCCACCTTCCTCGACCAGATGCGCCGGGCCCTGCGGCATGCCCAGCAAAAAGGCTCCCAGCATGCGGTGCTGTACCTGAATATCGACCAGTTCAGCCTGGTCAATGAGGTCTACGACCGCATCCACGGCGACCAGGTACTGCTCGAGTTCGCGCGCCTGCTGGCGCAAATGCACAGCAAAAAATCCTCCTCTGCCAGGATCGAGTCGGACAGCTTCGCCGTTTTGCTGCTGGACCGGACCCCCGAGCAGGCACTGCAGGTCGCGGAGAGGATCCGCCGGGATATCGCCGCCAGCAGTGTCGATATCGAGGGCGAGAAGATCACCTTCACCGTCTCCATCGGCGTGGTGCCTATCCGGGAGCACAGCCCGGAGGTGGGACAGATACTGAATACCGCCCGCACCACGATGCACCACGCCAAGGAACAGGGCCGCAACCGCGTGGTGCAGTACGAGGAGGCCCAGCCTGCCACCAGCACCTACACCCAGGACAAGTTGCGCGCGAAGCGGGACCTGGAACAGGCGGTAGCTACCGATCGTTTCGTGCTGCAGGCACAGCCCATAGTACAAACGCGGATTACCGGCGACGTCGTGGAGCAATTGCACTACGAGTTGCTCCTGGGGCTTGCCAACAAGGACGGCACCCTGGCCTCGCCCCAGGATTTCATCCTGTCGGCGGAACGTTACGGCTTCATGACCCTGGTAGATCGCTGGGTAGTGCGGGAGGCCTTCAGCTGGATCAGCGAGCTGATGGATGCCCAGAAAGTCGTTCCCAGCCTGTCGATAAACCTGTCGGGGACCAGCGTTACCGACGACAGCTTCATGGATTACCTGTTCGAGCAGATTTCGGAGTACGGCGTCGGCACCAGCAGGATCTGTTTCGAGATCACCGAAACCGGCACCATCTCCAACCTGGTCAAGGCTGCGGATTTCGTGCGCTCGTTTCGCAACATCGGCTGTAAGTTTTCCATCGACGATTTCGGCACGGGCCTGGCCAGCCACAATTACCTGCGGGAACTCCCCGTGGATTATGTCAAGATCGACGGCAGTTTTATCACCAACATCCACAACAATCGCAATGACTACGCGATCGCCCGCTCCATCAACGACCTGGCCCATTTCCTCGGCCAGGAAACCATCGCGGAGTCTGTGGAAAACGACGCGATCGTCGGGAAGTTGCGTGAAATCGGCGTGGACTACCTGCAGGGCTGGGGTGTCGGCAGGCCCAAGATCCTGTCCGAGGTTGCCAAGGACCTGTCCTCCATAGAGAAATAGCGAAGCTGTCGTGACGCACCCCCTGGTAGACAAAGACTACGACCGGCTGGTGCGATCCGTTTACCACGGCGCCACCGAACCTTCCCCCTGGCAAAGTGCGCTGCCCGCATTGCGTGAGGCGATCGACGCCCAGGTCGTCTCACTGGTATTGCGCGCCCCTTCCCACGGGGACCGGGGGATCATCCTGAACTGCGTCCGGCCCGACCGGGATGAGCGCAGCACAACGGCCCCGTTGGCGGACCCCGGGGACTGGGAGGTGACCGCCTACAGGGAGCAGTTCTTCGCCCTGGACCCCTTCATCAACCTGCCACCCGACCGCATCATCACCCTCGATGACCTGATGAGTGACGCCGAATTGATGGCCTCCGAGTATTACCTGCAGTACCTGCAACCGATCGGCCTGTTTCGCATACTCGGGGTGGACACCGGCGAACCCGATGGCCTGTTGGCCCGCCTGCGCTTCTCCCGTCGGCGTGAGGAAGCGCCCTTCAGCAGCCGGGACCGGGAAATGCTGGCGCTGATCACACCCCACCTGCGCCAGGCTATCGGGATCTATGCCCGCCTGAACCAGATGACCAGCGAACGCGACATCTATGCCGGCGCCGTCAACCAGTTGTCTGTCGCCACCATCATCCTCGACGAAAAGGGCCGGCTGCTGAACACCAATGCCATGGCTACGGCGCTGCTGCAGGAAGCCGATGGCCTGGCCCTGCGGGGAAAGCACCTGCACATCGAGGGACACACCGCTAACCGCCAGCTGCAGTCCGCGCTGGCCAGCGTGATCAGCGCGCAGCAGGCCGGTGAGCCCTCGGTGGTGAAGGCCCTGCGGGTGCCGCGCCCGGGCGGTCGCCCTGCCCTGGGCCTGGTGATCCGGCCGGTGCCGGTATCCGAGTGGGGCGAGGGCCAGGCCGGCCCCTCTGCCGCGGTATTTATCAGCGACCCCGACCAGCGCGAGTCCGCGTCCCAGCAAACCCTGGCCGAGCTGTTCTCGCTGACGCCGGCGGAGGCCCGGGTGGCGATACTGCTCGCACGGGGGTTGAGCCTCACCGAGGTCGCCGAGTCGCAGCACATCTCCCCGCACACGGCGAGGGCCCAACTCAAATCCATCTTCGCCAAGACCGGCGCGTCGCGCCAGGCCGAGCTGGTGCGGATGATCATCAGGAGCGTGGCAGCACTGGGCTAGGGCAGGTTGACCTATGTCAACGCTCCCGCCTCCCGATATTGCTATTGTGCGCCCGTGAGTGACCGGACGGCGCAGGCAATGACAAGCATTCTCCCCACGATAGAAGCCAACACCGAGATTCCCCCGGCGCACCGGGCAGACATGGAGCTGGCGGCGAAATACGCCTGTGAAGGGCCCCGCTATACGTCCTACCCCACCGCGCCCCAGTTCCGCGAGGATTTCCCCGTGGATCAGTACCTCGCCTGGCAGCGCAGGGACGGGGATCACAAGCGCGCACCCCTGTCGCTGTACCTGCACCTGCCGTTCTGCCGGGACATCTGCTACTACTGCGGTTGCAACAAAATCGTTACCCGCAAGAACGGCGTCGCCAGGCAGTATCTCGACCGCCTGCAGCGGGAAATACAACAGCAGTCACAGCTGGTCGGCACCCAGCGTCCGGTCACCCAGCTGCACTGGGGCGGAGGCACGCCCACCTACCTGGACAACGCCGAAATCACCGAGCTGATGCATATGCTGGCCAGCCACTTCCGGCTGCTGGAAGGACTACCGTGAATACTCCATAGAGATAGACCCGCGCACGATCGATCCCGGCACGGTTGCGCTGCTCAAAGGCGTCGGTTTCAATCGCATCAGCCTGGGAATCCAGGATTTCGACCCACTGGTGCAGCAGGCGATCAACCGGATCCAGCCCTACGAGGTCGTGGCGCCCCTGGTGGACAATATTCGCTCACACCATTTCCGCTCCCTGAGTTTCGACCTGATCTACGGCCTGCCAAACCAGGATCGCCACACCATGAAGGAAACCCTGCGCAAGGTGAACGCGCTGCGCCCGGACCGCATCGCCTGCTACAACTACGCCCACCTGCCCCAGCGTTTCACCAGCCAGCGGGCCATCGACCGGTTGGCACTGCCCTCCCCCGAGGAGAAATTGCTGCTGCAACAGATGATCAGCCATACGCTGCAGGATGCCGGCTACCTGTATATTGGCATGGATCACTACGTACTGCCCGAAGACGAGCTGGCCAGGGCCTTGCAGGAGGGCAGGCTGCAGCGCAATTTCCAGGGCTACTCCCTGCACATGGCGGATGACCTGCTCGGGCTGGGGGTTTCGGCAATCAGCCAGATCGGCGACTTCTACCTGCAGAATGAACGCGGGCTGGAGGCCTATTACCAGCTCGTGGACAGCGGCCGGATGCCCTTCACCCGCGGTTGCAAGGTGAACTCGGAGGACAAGCTGCGGCGCCACATCATCATGAGCCTGATCTCGGAACTGAGGCTGGATATCGGGGACTGCAATCGCCAGTTCGGGATAGATTTCTCGACCAGGTTCCAGCGGGAACTGGCCGCGCTGGCACCCCTGGCCCGGGACGGCCTGCTGGAAATCACTCCTGAGGAAGTGGCTGTAAGTCACCGGGGCCGCCCTTTCCTGCGCAACATCTGCATGCCATTCGATGCCTATCTCAACGCCCCCGGCGATGGCCGGTCGCCGCCCCGGTTTTCGGCCACTCTCTGAGCAGAGCCCACAAAAAATCGGAGTACAGGCAGCCCCCGGTTTCGACTATAATGCGCCCACTGAGCAACGGAGGCTTACGCATGACCGTCAGACTGGCAGACGCAGGTGATCATATCGTCCTGAAACCGTGCATTCACGATTACCAGGTCAATTGCGGGAATTGCCGCTTGAACAGCATCTGCCTGCCGCTGGCGCTGGAAAGCGATGATATCGAGCAACTCGATAACATTATCCAGCGCAGCAAGCCCCTGCAGAAAAGCCAGCACCTGTACCGGGAAGGAGACGAGTTCAAATCCGTCTTCGCAGTGCGTTCGGGTGCGATGAAGGCCTACAAAACCACTGACGATGGTCGCGAGCAGGTCACCGGGTTTTACTTCCCCGGTGAAATCCTCGGCATGGACGGGATCAGCAATAACCTGCACGCATCCTCTGCCAAGGCCCTGGAAACCGCAGCGGTCTGCGAAATACCCTTCACCTCACTGGAGAAGCTGAGCGCGATGATGCCGACCCTCCAGCGTCATTTCTTCCAGCTGATGAGCCGGGAGATCACCGCAGACCAGCAGCTGATCACCCTGCTGAGCAAGAACTCCGCCGACGAGCGGGTCGCCTCGCTGATGTTGAGTATTTCCACCCGCAATTCCAAGCGCAAATTGAGCGCAACCCAGTTCCGGCTGCCCATGTCCAGGGTGGATATCGGCAATTACCTCGGCCTGACCGTCGAAACGGTCAGCCGGGTTTTCAGCCGGATGCAAAAACTGGAGATCCTGCGGGTCGATAACAAGGAAATCAAAATTCTGGATGTGCAGGGCCTGCAGAAAATGGCCAACGTAGGTGACTGACCTCCCGCCCGGCAGCGCACCAGCCCGGCGGGCCACGTTGAACTACCTTGACTCAAATCAAGGCTGCATCGCCCATACACTTTATTATTGCGCATCCGCTAACAATACCAGCCGTCCAGGGGGACTATAACCCGATGATTCAGCATACCTTTGGCTTATTGGTCAGGCCCAGTGCCCAGTGGCGAACCGTCGCCAATCTCCCGGAGAACTCGTTCAGGACCCTGATTCTCTATCCCTGCTTCCTGGCCCTGCTGCCGGCCGTTGCCTGGTACTACGGCACCAGCAGGGTGGGCTGGACCGTGGGGGACGAGGGCGACGCCATCAAGCTGACGGTGGAAAGCGCGCGCCAGATCAGCGTGCTCTTTTACCTCGCCATGCTGGGTGCCGTTGCGGTGATAGGCTATTTCGTGCACTGGATGGCCGCCACCTACGGCGCGGCTTCCACCCTCACCAAGGGCATCGTGATAGTCGGGCTGACCTGTACCCCGCTGTTCCTGGCCGGGGTGGTGGGATTCCACCCGCTTCTTTGGATCGACCTGCTGATAGGCGTGGCGGCGGTGAGCTGGTCGGTCTACCTGCTCTACCTGGGGATCCCGATCGTCATGAACATACCGGAAGAGCGCGGTTTCCTGTTCTCCAGCGCGGTGGTGGGGGTGGCGCTTGTCATCCTTATTTGCATGATGGTCGGATCGGTGATCCTCTGGGAGTATGGCGCGGCACCAGCCTTCACGGACTGATCACGCCCTGGCCACGGTCGTATTGTAGTACTGTCTAATTGAATTGGAATTGAACCATGAGCGAGCTTAACTCTGCACTGGAACACCCCACCTACAACTACAAGGTGGTGCGTCAGTTTACTGTAATGACGGTAGTCTGGGGCATCGTGGGCATGCTTGTGGGGGTGCTGATCGCCGCCCAGCTGGCATGGCCGGCACTGAATTTCGACCTGCCCTGGCTGTCATTCGGCCGCCTGCGACCACTGCATACCAACGCGGTGATCTTCGCCTTTGGCGGTTGCGCACTGTTTGCGACGTCCTATTACGTGGTCCAGCGCACCTGCCAGGTGCGGTTGATATCCGACAAGCTCGCGGCGATTACTTTCTGGGGCTGGCAACTGGTGATCCTGTCCGCTGCCATCACGCTGCCGCTGGGCATCACCAGCGGCAAGGAATACGCGGAGCTGCAATGGCCTATCGATATCCTGATCACCGTGGTCTGGGTGCTCTACGCAATCGTGTTCTTCGGCACCATAGCCAAGCGCAAGACCGGCCATATCTATGTCGCCAACTGGTTTTATGGCGCTTTTATCATCGCCGTTGCAGTCCTGCACATCATCAACAGCCTGGCAATGCCGGTGGCGATGGATTCATTCCAGGCATACTCCGTCTATGCAGGTACCGTCGACGCCATGGTCCAGTGGTGGTACGGGCACAATGCCGTGGGCTTTTTCCTGACCGCGGGCTTCCTGGGCATGATGTACTACTTCGTCCCCAAGCAGGCGGAGCGCCCGGTGTACTCCTACCGCCTGAGCATCGTGCATTTCTGGGCCCTGGTAGCGGTTTATATCTGGGCCGGGCCCCATCACCTGCATTACACCGCCCTGCCCGACTGGGCCCAGAGCCTCGGGATGGTCATGTCCCTGATCCTGCTCGCGCCCTCCTGGGGCGGCATGATCAATGGGATGATGACCCTCTCGGGTGCCTGGCACAAACTGCGGACCGACCCGATCCTGCGCTTCCTGGTGGTGAGCCTGTCGTTCTACGGCATGTCCACCTTCGAGGGCCCGATGATGGCCATCAAGACCGTGAACTCCCTGTCGCACTACACCGACTGGACGATCGGCCATGTCCACTCGGGCGCACTGGGCTGGGTTGCGATGATCTCCATCGGCGCCATGTACCACCTGATACCCATCCTGTTTGGTCGCGAGCGCATGTACAGCATCGAGCTCATCTACACCCATTTCTGGATGTCTACCATAGGTACCGTGCTCTATATCACCTCGATGTGGGTGAACGGCATCCTGCAGGGCCTGATGTGGCGGGCCTACAACCAGGACGGCACCCTGACCTACAGCTTTGTCGAGTCGGTTGCGGCCAGCCATCCGGGGTATATCGTCAGGGTCGCGGGGGGAGCGATATTCTTCTTCGGCATGCTGGTAATGGCCTACAACCTGTACATGACCAGCCGGAAAGATGTTGAACTGCAGGCGGCCCCGGCTGTCGCGAGCGCGGCGTAAGGAGCGGACCATGAGACATGAAGCAATAGAGAAAAATATCGGCCTGATGATCATCCTGATCATAGTGGCCCTCAGTTTCGGCACCCTGGTCGAGCTGGTTCCCCTGTTGTTTGCCAAGGAGACCCATGAACCTATCGCCGGCCTCAAGCCGCTGCCGGCGCTGGAACTGGAAGGTCGGGACATCTATATCCGCGAGGGTTGCAATACCTGTCATTCGCAGATGATCCGTCCCCTGCGCGCGGAAACTGAGCGCTATGGCCACTACTCGGTAGCGGGAGAGTTCGTCTATGACCACCCCTTCCTGTGGGGTTCCAAGCGCACCGGGCCGGACCTGGCCCGGGTCGGCAAACGCTACAGCGACGACTGGCACCGGGCCCACCTGAACAACCCGCGGGATGTGGTTCCGGAGTCCAATATGCCCGCTTTCCCCTGGCTGTTTGAAGACGAGATCAACGCCGAAATGACCGGGAAAAAGATGACCGCACTGCGCAGGGTGGGTGTGCCCTACACCGATGCCGATATCGAGGGTGCTGCCGCGGCGGTTGCCGGCAAGAAAGAAATCGATGCCCTGGTTGCGTACCTGCAACAACTGGGCACCCTGCTGCAAACACGGCGCTAGACGATGATGGACATCAACGATTTGAGAGGTCTCAGTACCGTTTTCCTGATGGTTGCCTTCATCGGCCTGTGTTTCTGGGCCTACAGCAGTAAACGGAAAAAGGAATTTGATGATGCTGCCAACCTTCCCTTCGCGGACGAAAAGCTGAATCAAGAGACCATGAAGGAGGAATCAAGGCATGGCTAGTTTCTGGAGCTACTGGATAATTATCCTCACCACTGTAACGATAGTGGGGATTTCATGGGTCCTGTTTGCCAATCGCAAGCGCGAACAGCAACCCACGGACAAGACGACAGGCCATGAGTACGACGGGATCGAGGAACTCGACAACCCACTGCCCGCCTGGTGGTTCTACATGTTCGTAATCTCCATTGTCTGGGGTGTGGGCTACCTGATTGTCTACCCCGGCATGGGTAACTTCGCCGGGGCCATCGGCTGGACCCAGGTCGGCCAGTATGAAAAGGAAGTGGCCGCGGCGGACGAGAAGTACCGTGAGATGCGCGACCGCTACCTCGCCCTTCCGGTCGAGGAAATCGCGGGGGATCCCGCGGTGAGAAAAATGGGCATGCGCCTGTTCGCCAATAATTGCTCCCAGTGCCACGGTGCGGATGCCGGCGGCGCCTATGGCTTTCCGAACCTGTCGGACGACGACTGGCTCTACGGCGGGGACCCGGCCACCATCAAGGCCACCCTGCAGAATGGACGCCAGGCAGCCATGCCCGCATGGGGCAGCATTATCGGCGATAAAGGCGTTGCCGACGTGGTCCAGTATGTACTCAGCCTGAACGGGCGGGATACCGATGCGGGCCAGGTCGCCGCCGGCGAAACCGTGTTCAAGACCTATTGCGTGGCCTGCCACGGCCCCGACGGCCATGGCAATACCGCTTTCGGGGCGCCCAACCTGACCAACGGGATATGGCTGTACGGCGGCAGCAAGGAGCAGCTTACGCAAACCATCCGCGCTGGCCGCAACGGCGTGATGCCCGCATTCAAGGACAGCCTGAGCGAGGACAAGATCCACATTCTCACCGCCTATGTCTACGGCCTGAGCAGGAAATAAGGCCACCGTTACAACCACCAGGGATCCATGGACGGGTCCCTGCCCCCAGGCAGCAGCCCCTCTACCGCGGAACAGGACCATGTCTGACAACGATCTGATTGATCTCCGGGAAGTCGCGCCTGCGGAGGTCGGCGAGATCGACCTGTACCAGCGCCGCGAGAAAATCTATACCCGGAAAATCGAGGGTTTTTACCAGCGGGTACGGCTGTTCAGCGGCTGGCCCCTGCTGCTGGGCTACCTGCTGCTGCCATGGGCGAGCTGGGACGGGCGCCAGGCGGTACTGTTCGACCTGCCGGCGAGGAAGTTCTACATCCTTGGCCTGACCTTCTGGCCGCAGGATTTTCCGATGCTGGCCTTCCTGCTGATGATCGCCGCCTTCGGGCTCTTCGCGGTGACCACCTTTGCCGGCCGGCTCTGGTGCGGGTATACCTGCCCCCAGACCGTCTGGACCAGTATTTTCATGTGGCTGGAGCAGAAAACCGAGGGCAGCCGCAGCCAGCGCATGAAGCTCGACAAGGCGCCCTTGTCCCCGGAGAAAATTGCTAAGAAAGCCGCGAAGCACGCCTCATGGCTGTTCATCGGCCTCGTCACCGGCATGACCTTCGTCGGCTATTTCTACCCGATCAGGGACCTGGTGTACGAGCTCGTCACACTGTCCTCCGGCAGTTGGCAGTACCTGTGGACCCTGTTCTTCACCCTGGCGACCTACATCAATGCCGGCTGGATGCGCGAGCAGGTGTGCAAGTATATGTGTCCCTACGCCCGCTTCCAGTCGGTGATGTTTGACCACGACACCCTGATCGTCTCTTACGACAGCAAGCGCGGTGAGCCGAGGGGGTCGCGCAAGCGCAGCGTGGAGCACAAGGAACTGTCCCAGGGCGATTGCATTGACTGCCAACTGTGCGTGCAGGTATGCCCCACCGGCATTGATATCCGCGACGGCCTGCAGTATGAATGCATCGGCTGCGCCCTCTGTATCGACGCCTGCAATTCTGTCATGGACAAAATGCAGTATCCCCGCGGCCTGATCCGCTATACCAGCGAGCATGAACTGGCGGGAGGCAAGACCCACTGGATGCGCCCGCGCATCATCAGTTACATGCTGGTATTGTCGGTCATGGTGGGGGTATTCTCGTACAATATAGTTACCCGTGTACCGGTGGAACTCACCGCCATTCGCGACCGCAACCAGCTGTTCCTGACCGCCGACAGCGGCGCAATCGAGAACATATACACCCTCAAGTTGGCAAATATGGATAATGATCCCCACGAGTTCGATATCAGCATCTCCGGCATCCCCGGTGCCAGCATAGTCGGCGAGACCCGCCATGCCCTCGAGGGCGGGGAAGTGCGCACCATTACCCTGCGCGTGAGCGTGGAGCCCGGCTCCCTGGCCCGACCGAGCACCGAGCTGGATTTCCGGGCGGTTTCTCCGGATTCGCCCTCTCTGCAGGCCACTGCCGAATCACGCTTCATGAAGCCGCTGTGAACAAGCCGAGCCTGCCGGGCGGGGACAGCACGGCCTGGTACCGCCAGTTCTGGCCCTGGTTCCTGATCATGCTGCCGGCCAGCGTGGTCGCCGCCAGCCTTTACACCATGTATATCGCCTACCAGGGTGCAGATGACCTGGTGGTCGACGAGTATTACAAGGATGGCCTGGCTATCAATCGCCAGCTCGAGAAAGAGCAGCGCAGCCAGGCACTGGGCATCAGCGCCGGGCTGAACTTCTCCAGTGATCGCGTCACCGTAAGCATGGCCGGCCCGGTCGAGGCCGCGTCATTGTCCCTGCTGCTGTCCCACCCGATGGAGTCCGACCGCGACTTCACTGTTCAGCTTGCCAGGATTGCCCCCGGCATTTACCAGGCGGTGTTACCCTCTCCCGTCGCGCCGCGCTGGCACTGGACCCTGACAACCGACCAGCCCGATGGTTGGCGCCTCGATGGCGATATCGACCAGCACGACTTCGGCAATGCCGCCATCGAGTGATACTGCCAGCGGTGCCGGGCCGGGTGCATGCTACCACTGCGGCGAACGAATTCCCGCCGGGGTCAAACTGGAAGTGCGCCTGGGGGGCGAACTGCGCCCGATGTGCTGCCCGGGCTGTCGCGCCGTCGCCGAACTCATCAGCAGCAGCGGCCTGGATAATTTCTACCAGCAGCGCACCGCCTATAACCTGCGCCCCCCGGAGCGCGAGCAGGCCCCGCTGGAGCAGTACCGTGTCTATGACGACCCCGAACTGGCGGCCAGTTTCACCACCGCGGGGCCGGGTGGCGAAGTGACGGCCCGGCTGCTGCTGGGCGGCATTTCCTGTGCCGCCTGCACCTGGTTGATAGAGCAGACCATGGCGCGGCTTCCCGGGGTCAGCATGGCCCTGGTCAATCTGCAGCAGAGCCGGCTGGATATCCGCTTCGACCCGGCACACATCCCACTGAGCCGGATCTTCAGCCGGCTGGACGCACTGGGTTACCAGGTAAAGCCGTTCCGCGCCACTGCCCAGCGTCGGCAGATGGAGGAGGAATCGCGGCTGGAATTGCGCCGGCTGGCGGTGGCGGGCCTGGGCATGATGCAGGTGGGCATGTTTGCGGTGGCCCTGCATGCCGGGGATATCCAGGGTATCGAAAACCAGTACCAGGGGCTGCTGCGCTGGGTTAGCCTGCTGGTCGCCAGCTTCGTGGTGCTGTTCTCCTCCAGGGTGTTTTTCACCACCGCCTGGCGCCACCTGCGCCAGGGCGCGCTGGTGATGGACCTGCCCGTGGCGCTGGCTATCGGGCTGGCGTGGCTGGCCAGTGCCTGGGCCACGCTCACCGGCAGCGGCCAGGTCTATTTCGACTCGGTGGTGATGTTTACGTTCTTCCTGCTGCTGGGACGCTTTCTCGAGCGCCGGGTAAGGCAGCGCTACGCGCTGGCCTGGTTCGACGCCCAGGGCACCCTTCCCGACGCGGTGTCCGCACGGCGCCAGGGGCAATGGGTCACGGTGCCGAGGGTACAGCTGCAGGCCGGCGACACCATCCTGGTCAGGGCCGGGGAGACCGTGCCGGTGGACGCGCAGGTCACGGTGGGGAGCAGCGCCGTGCGCGAAGACACTTTCAACGGTGAACCGCTGCCCCGCGGGGTCAGCCCGGGCGACACCATCTACGCAAGCACGGTCAACGTCGAGGCCGCGCTGGAGGGTCGGGTGCTGGGCAGCTACCTCGAAAGCCGCCTGGCGGCCCTGCAGCGCTCGGTGGAACAGGGGCAGACCGACAAACCCCGGCTGGCCAGCCTGGCGGATCGGGTCGCCTCCTGGTTTGTCGGCGCCGTGCTGCTGGTCACCGCGGCAACCGCGCTGGCCTGGAGT
>JAOUDU010000520.1 GCA_029859085.1 Gammaproteobacteria bacterium
CCGGGCAATGAGTCCCGCATTGGGTGGGCCGGATTCGATATCCTTCATGATCAGCAGTCGCACGTGCGACTCGATACTCTCCGTCGCCGCGAAGGTCTGCAAGAGCGCATCGGCCTGCTGCATCATGATCTTCAGCAGGTGTGGGTCAGACTCGTTGAGCGGTGCGTCCAGCGAAGCCGCGTCTATCTCGAAACTGTTGACCGGGTAGTCGAAGACGAGGTTGGTCCCGAAAAAGCGCGTCAGCTCCATGACGTCCCCAGGCTCCGGTTCCTGGAATGTCACGCGCATCGGCATCCAGTCCGTCCCCAGCTTTGAGCGTATCGAGTGCACGAAAAAGCCCAGTGTCCATTCCACATCGTGGCGTTGCGAGACCCTCGGAATATCAGGACGGCGGTAGACGAAGCGGCTAAGTTTGCGCTGCTTGCGCAACTCCAGTACCGAGCCGCGATAAAATATCGGGTAGTAGCGGGCCGCGAGGGTGAGAAACTCACCGATGGTGGGCGCATTGAACAGGAGATAGGCAAAGACCCCCAGGTCGGAGGCAGGTATTATTTCGACCAGGTGCAGACCGAAATGGGTATTCCCGGTCTGTTCGGCGCAGGTATTGAGGACGAGGCTGACTTCGTCAGGTGTGACGGTGTCGGGGTAATCCGCTATCTGCTCGAGTTCCCTGGGCAGTTCACAGGCAAGCCGTTTGGTATCCACGCCCAGCTTCCGGAACGCCTCCAGCACCCAGGAGCCGCGGTGCTGTTCAGCCATAAAGCGAGTTCACCATGAATAGCCTCCATTACCTCCCACTGCCCCGGCCGCAGGGCAATTGCAGCCGGCGGCCTCTACCTGAGTGCGTTGCGCAAGAGTAGCTTATTGGGCCGAAATATCAATTATTTTTCGGGTGTCAGTATACTATTCACGCTGGAAGCCCGCTCCTGCCTGCCACGTGGGGGAGATCCTGCGGTTCTACCTTTCGCAATGCTCAGCACCCTGGGCGAAGTACCACCGACACTGCCACGATCGTCGCCGCCGGGGATATGGTCTATGTCCAGTCCGGTTACAGTATGTTCGGCGGCATGCCGGGAAATGTCCTGATCGCTTATCAACTGCAGAAGGCTGAAAAATGAAGCGCTTCGCGAAAATTACCGCTTACCTGTTTGTACTGGTCGCGCTGCAAGCGGGGGTGGTCACGCAGGCATTGATTTTATGGCAGCTCAAAGGCGTCGACCTTCTGCCGAGGCCTGTTCAGGCGGGCTATTACCACAGTGTTGTCGAAAAGGTGCAAGGTGTGTGGAAGTTCAAGAGACGCGATGTCTACCTGAACGGCGTCTTTACTCCTGCCGAGGTTTATCCTTCACTGGCGCCCTGACAGTTCAAGCGGCGTCTGCACTGCGTTGTGGAATGAACGCAGGGCAGGTTACAAGAGCAAGCCTTCTGGTATCCTCTACGAAGTGCTGATACGCCACCCGCAGGCAGGTGTTTGATGGAATTTGCCACGCAATCGCTGGTCCTCCTCTTTGTCGTCTCGACCATGCTCAGCGTGGGCCTGCTGCTCAGTGTGCGCGAGATTGTATCGGCGCTGGACGACAGGCGATGGCTTGCCCGCGCGTTGCTTGCCAACCTGGTCCTGCTCCCCGCTTGCTGCATGACGTGAGCGTGGGAGCCGGGCCGATCATCATTACCCTTGTCTGCACGGTACTGGTTCCGCTGCTGCTGGGGCTCCAGCTGAGGGTGCGACTGCCCCGCCATGCGGACCGCTTACAGTTTTACATGCAGAGCTTGTCGACCGTCAGCATGCTGCTGCTCGTGACCCTGTTGCCGATACAACACTGGCAGGAGCTGCAGGATATCTCCAGGGGCGGCGCCTTTCCGGCAGCGGCCCTGTTCATTGCCCTGGCCGCCTGCGGCGGCTGGCTGCTTGGCGGCCCGCACGCGGCACCGCGCCGGATGCTGTCGCTGAGCTGCGGCCAGCCAAACCTGGCGGCCGCCATGATGATCGCCAGCCAAAACTTCAAGGATCCAAGGGTAGCACTGATGCTGCTGGTGATCTTGCTCGCGAGCCTGCCGATCGTCGTATCGCTCAGCCTGCTTTACGCCCGCCAGGGTAGCAGGAATGCAACCCGGCATGCTTAACGCTTGAGACCAGCGCCCTTTATCAATAGCCGATCCAGCAGTCGATTGGGTATGACCTTCCGGATGTGCCACAGGCCGACCAGTGGGTAGCGGGTCCTGGGTGTGGCGGCTTCAAGGGCGTGGCAGATGGCATCAGTGACCACTTTTATGGGTTTGGCGCGCTTCAACTCCTTGGCCTCCATGGTCGGGTAATACGCCATCGCCTCGGCATAATCGGTGTCTTTGAAACGGGTATCGGCCGTTGCCACTCCGGTCTTGTCCCAGATCGGCGTCTTTATCACGCCGGGCTCGATCGCAATCACGTCGATGCCATAGATAGACAACTCCCTGCGCAGGCCATCGCTGAGTGCCTCCACTGCGTGTTTGGTCATGGCGTAGAGGGTGATCATGGGAAACGCGACGCCGCCACTGATCGAACTGAGGTTTACAATACGGCCGGGCGGGCGTTTTGAGCCCAGTGTCGCCCCCAGCAGGGGACCAAAGGCCTGGGTTACCGCCAGCAGGCCGAAGACATTGATCTCGAAGGCCTGGCGCACCTCTTCCAGGGAGGTGAGCATCAGCGGCCCCAGGGGTGCCACACCGGCGTTGTTCACCAGGCCGGCAATCCCGTTCTCGCCCACCGCGGCCTCAACCACCGCGACCGCCGCCGGCAACGCGGCGGTATCGGTGACGTCGAACAGCAGCGGTGTGAAAGCCTCGCCCAACTCCGCCTTTACACGCTCGCCGTCGGCCTCTTTGCGCACGCTGCCGAAAACATGATAACCGCGGCCTATCAATTCCCTGGCGGCTGCGAAGCCTATGCCGGTCGAAACGCCGGTAATCACAACTGACTTTTTCATAAAGTGTTCCTTCTTTCGCGATGTGAAGTCGCCTTCGACTCAGGCTCAGTGAATTTTCAGCAGGATCAAAACGAAACCGACCAGGAATACGGCTTCCGTGACCAGTAATACCATGGC
>JAOUDU010000521.1 GCA_029859085.1 Gammaproteobacteria bacterium
CTGGAAATCGTCGGTAAACGCCCGCAGATTATAGTTCTTGTCGAGGGTAAACAATGGAATATGGCTCTTTCCCCTGGCTTTTTCATAGGCGGCCATGTCGAAGGTTTCCGTCAGCAGGGTCGCCTTAACCTCGGCGCCCTGGGCGATCAGGCTGGCGAGTTTCTGCAGGGTGACGCCCTCCCCGAACAGGCGCGGGGCGCGAAAGGTTTCCCCCACCCGCCCCTTCTCGGAGGCATCCTTTTCCTTGGCATTGCGCAGGGTGAACACACGGTTGCGGCCGAATTCCCGGCGGAACTTGATCACAGCGAGGGTATTCATGGCCGGCCGGCGGGACATCGCGAACAGGCGCCCGATGCCCTCGAGCTCGAGCTGGCGATCCGCGTGGGCCGAGACCGGGTCACCGTAATAGGTATCCAGGCCGTCCATCCGCGCGGCCTGGATTTCCGACCAGGTGGTGTCGGTGAGCTTCACCCGGAAACCCTGTTCCAGCAGCGCCTTGCCGATAAGCCTGGCCACCGCGTTGGCGCCGACGATCAGCACCCCCCTGGGCTCCGCCTCCACCAGCCCGAGCAGGCGGGCCACCGGCCTGGCGGTAAAGCTCTGCACCACCACGGTGACGATGATGACCAGGAAAGTGTAGGCCACCAGCGCGCCGGCCTCGGGGTAACCCGCCTCCTGCAGGCGCAGGGCGAACAGGGAGGATACCGCGGCGGCGACGATGCCCCGGGGCGCCACCCAGGATACCAGGGCGCGCTCGCGCCAGTTGTAATCGCCGCCGGCGGTGCAGGCCCAGACCACCACCGGCCGCGCCAGAAGCACCACCAGCAGCACCCCCAGGCCGCTCCAGCCGGTGGCGGCTATATCCCCCAGGTCGATGCGGGCGCCCAGCACGATGAACAGCATCGAGATAATCAGGATCGACAGGCTCTCCTTGAAGCTCAGTACCTCGGTCATGTCGATGCCGCGGATATTGCCGAGCCAGACACCCATCACCGTGACTGCCAGCAACCCCGATTCGTGCGAGAGGTAATTGCTGCCGGCGAACGTCATAACCACCCAGGCCAGGGCCACCACGTTGCGCAGGTACTCCGGGATCCAGTGCCACTTTATCAGGTAGCCCAGGCTCAGGGCCGCCACCGCGCCAGCCAGCGCCCCCACCGCTATGCTCCGCAGGAACAGCAGGTAGGACTCGGTACCGGCGAGGATAAACTGGAATACAAGGACCGCGAGCAGGGCGCCCACCGGGTCGATCAGGATGCCCTCCCAGCGCAGCAGCCGGCTGACTTCCGGCGTGGCGCGCATGGTGCGCAGCAGCGGGTTGATGACCGTCGGGCCTGTGACCACCACCAGTGCGGCAAACAGCAGGGCCATTTCCACTGACAAACCCGCCACCGCCCAGCTACCCGCGGCTATCAGGACCCAGTTCAGCAGCGCGCCCCAGCTGACCAGGTTGCTGACGGCGGCCCCGTGGCCGCGCAGGTCGTCCAGGCGCAGGGTCAGGCCGCCCTCGAACAGCACCAGCGCGACCCCGAGGGAAACCACCGGGAACAGTATGTCGCCAAACATCTCATCCGGGCGCAGCAGGCCCGTCACAGGGCCGGCGAAGATCCCGATCACCAGCAGGGCCAGGATCGAGGGCACCCGCAGGCGCCAGGACAACCACTGGGCTGCAATACCCATTACGATCACCGCGGCGATGACGTACAGCAGGGTGTCGTGCATATGAGTCTGTTCCGTTCCGGGCCTGAGGGGCACGTTGCGCGAGGGCTCCGGCAATGTCAACTCACCGGGTAAATTAGATCCCGCCAGCGGGCTGCTACCGGGTTTGCGCGGCCCGTATCCCGCCGGGGTCGGGACCCCCCGCCAATTTCCGCCGAAAAAAAAGTACAGATTTTTGGACGCCAGTTTTAAAATTGCGTTATGTTGGCTCAAAGGGGCGAAAACAGAGGAAAGGGGGACGGTGGGCTGACATGCTCCAAACCCTGAAAATAGAGACCAAGGACCTGGCCATTGGCATGTTTGTCAGCGGGCTGGATCGGCCGTGGCTGGGCACGCCGTTCTTGATCCAGGGCTTCTGCCTTGAATCCGCGGAAGAAATCGAGCGGGTGCGCAACTACTGCAAATTTGTTTTTGTCGATGTCACCAAGAGTCGCGACCCGGGCCACCCGCTGCTGAGGCGGGTGCGGGGCCCGCGCACCTCGATCCCTATCAAGGACATTTTCCCCGGTCGCTCTCTCAAGCCTTACAACACGACCAGCGAATGGAAGGAGGAGAGCGCCCAGGCCTGGCTGGTGCTCGACTCCCTGGTCGACGACGTCAACGCCATTTTCGAGCATGTCAGCGATGGCGGAACCCTCAATGTCATCCGCCTGAAGAAGTCGGTTGAACCCGTGGTCGACAGCATGAGCCGCAACCCGGATGCCTGCATCTGGCTGGCCCGCCTCAAGCAGCACGACCAGTACGCCTACCAGCACTCACTCAGCGCCAGCATCTGGGCGGTGGCGCTGGGCCGCCAGCTGGGGCTGCCCCGGCACGACCTGCGCTCACTGGCCATGGGATGCATGCTGATGGATGTGGGCAAACTGCGGGTCGACCCCGAACTGCTCCAGGCCGCGCGATCCCTGTCCGAAAAAGAGGCGGACAGCATGCGGGAGCACGTTGCCCACGGCGTGGCGATCGTCCGCGAGAGCGGCATGATGAACCAGGACGTGATAGACATCGTTGCGCACCACCACGAGCGCTTTGACGGCTCCGGTTACCCGCAGGGTCTCGCCGGCGATGAGGTGCCGGCCATGGCGCGCATCGCCGCCATCGTCGATACCTATGACGCCGTCACCAGCAATCGCAGCCACGCACCGGCGATCTCCCCGTCCGATGCGATAAAACTCCTGTACCAGTCCCGCAATATCGAATTCCAGGCGGAACTGGTCGAGGTCTTCATCCAGGCGGTAGGGATCTACCCGGCGGGCACCATCGTTGAGCTGTCCTCCGGCGAGGTCGGGGTGGTGGTCTCCGAGTACCGCACCCGGCGCCTCAAACCCAAGGTCTTGATGCTGCTGGACCAGCGCAAGT
>JAOUDU010000522.1 GCA_029859085.1 Gammaproteobacteria bacterium
CCTGACCATACCCGGCGAATATGACGTTGCGGGTGCCTCCCTCCAGGGCCTGCCCTGGATAGGAATCGGCTTCACCAAAGACGTCGCCTGGACCCACACCGTCGACTACTCCACCCGTTTTACCCTTTACGAGCTGAAGCTCAACCCCAACAACCCCATGGAGTACGAGTACGACGGCCAGTGGCGGGAGATCAGCGCCAGCACCGTCAGCGTGAAGGTCAAAAACCCCGATGGCAGCCTGGGCGAGAAACAGAAAACCTTCTACAGCTCCCATTACGGCATGATTCTCGACCTTGGTGGGGTGGACCCCCTTCTGTCCGGCTGGCCGATGTTCAATGGCTCCCTGATGAGCATTCGCGACGCCAACCTCGATACCGGCGTGCGCTCTGCCCGGCAGTGGGTGCAAAAAGCCCAGGCGCACAACATGGAGGAGTTCGCGCAAGCCCTCAAGGGCATTGGCAATCCGGTCTTTCACGAGTTCGCCGCGGACCGGCAGGGCGAGGCTTTTTACGGGCAGATCAGCGTGGTGCCGCATGTGACCCAGGCCCAGCTCGATCGCTGCGTGAAGGGGATAGGGGCGCTGCTGGCCAGCGCCACCACCAATGCCATTATCGGACTGGACGGCAGTACCCCGGATTGTGAATGGGGCAGCGATGCGGACACCCCTGCCGGTACAGCCCTGTACGGCTACGAGGCGAGGCCAAAGATTTTTACCCGCGGCTATGTGGCCAACAGCAACAACAGCTACTGGCTCAGCGATGCCGATCACCCGCTCACCGGGTACCCGGTGGTACTGGGTTGGATGGGCCCGGAAAACAAGCAGCAATTCCTGCGCACCCGCATCAACCACCTGATGGTGGCACAGCGACTGGCGGGCACCGACGGCCTCAGCGAGACGCCCCTGTTCGATATGGCGACGCTGGAGGGCCTGATGTATTCCAACCGTGTCTATGGCGCCGAAATAGTCCTCGATGACACCCTGCAGATCTGCGCCGACTACCTGGCGCTCCCGCCGGAGGGGACCTCAGATAGCGACTTGGGCAAGCTGGAAGATACCTGCACCGCGTTGGAAAAATGGGACCGCAAGGTCGACCTGGACAGCCGCGGCGCCCAGGTCTTTACCGAATACTGGCGCGGAATCCGCGAGGAACTGGGCAGTACGTTCCAGAATGTCGTCGCCAGCCCGCGATTCTGGCGGGTGGACTTCGATCCCGCGGACCCGCTCAATACACCGGCGGGCATTGACCTGGCAGTGCCGGAAAATCGTGTCACGGTGATCGCCGCGCTGCTGCGTGCCTACAACCGGCTGACTGCGGCGGATGTTGCGCTGGAGGCGCCCTGGGGTGAGGTGCAGTTCCTGGAAAGGAACAACGAGCGCGTACCGATCCACGGTGGCGATGGCAACATGGGCGTGTTCGGGGCTATCAGCGCGAGCCTGCAGCAGGGCGGTTACAGGAATCCCGGCTCCGGCAACTCCTATATCCAGGTCGTGACCTGGGACGAGTCCGACTGCCCGATCGCGGACACGATCCTGACCCATTCCCAGAGCGTGCAGCCGACTTCGGATCATTACAGCGACCAGAGCAAGCTCTATGCGGACAAGCGCTGGGTCAGGTTCCCGTTCTGCGAGGAAGATATAGCAGCCCGGCAGATAGGCGAAACCCTGGTCGTGGAAGAGTGATGTAAACCTGCTCGGGACCAGGAGCGGGCCCGGATCACAATCAGCCGGGGTCGCGCGGTGCAACAGCGCGAAATACCCAAAGCTTGTTGAACACGAAGGTATACACCGGCACCAGACTCACTGCCACTGCCAGGGACAGCCAGTTGGGCGCCCCCAGCAGGTCCCCGGTGATCGCCAGCAGCAGGTAGCTCAGGGCCAGGCCCCCGAGGGAGCCCGCCACGAACCTGGGCAGTTGCCGCTGGTGCGAGATATCCCGTGGCGGGACCCGGAAGGAAAAACGCTGGTGGCCGAAATAGGAAATTGCCACCGCGGCCAGGTATCCCAGCAGGTTGGCACCGTACAGGTTGATCTGGAGCGCGCATAACATGGCGACCACATAGTGAGCGCAGGTGGCGGCTGCCCCCACCATTGCGAATCGCAGTACCTGGCCGGGAAGTTGCCCGGGGCCCGCACCGGCCGTGGGGTTGATACGGGTCGGCATGGCCTAGGCCTGGTCGTCCCCGTTTTCCGGCGCCGCGGCCGCGGGGAACTGGTAGACACGGTCAACCAGGTACACAGGCCGCTGTTTCACCTCGATAAACACCCTGCCCAGGTACTCCCCGATCACGCCGAGGCTGATCAGCTGGATGCCGCCCAGGAACAGGATCACCACCATCAGGGAGGCGTAGCCCGGAAGATCCACCCCGGCCACCAGGGTTCGAAGCACCAGGAAGGTCGCGTAAACAAACGCCAGCAGGGAGACGCTCAAGCCCACGTAAGTCCAGACCCGCAGCGGCATCGTGGAAAATGATGTCAGCCCGTCGAGGGCAAAGTTCCACAGCTTCCAGTAGTTCCACGCGGACTTGCCGGCCTGCCGACCCGGACGGTCAAAGGCCACGGCGGTGGACTTGAAGCCGACCCAGGCAAAAAGTCCTTTCATGAAGCGGGTCCGCTCGGGCAACTCGCGAACACGATCCACCACCCGCCGGTCCATCAGCCTGAAGTCGCCGGCGTTTTCCGGCAGGGGGGTGGGGGTCAGATGGTTGAAAACCCGGTAGAAACCGTCGGCGGTGACACGCTTGCCGAGGCTGTCGCTGCTGCGGGACTGCCTCACCCCATAGACGATATCGAAACCCTCCCGCCATTTGTCCAGCATCTGGCCGATAATCTCGGGGGGATCCTGCAGGTCCGCGTCGATCAGTACCACCACGTCCCCGCCGGACGCCTCGAGGCCCGCGGTGAGGGCCGCTTCCTTGCCGAAATTCCGGGACAGTCGCAGTACCTTTATCGCCGGGTTAAGCCTGGCCGCGGCCAGCAGGAGATCAAGCGTGCGGTCGCTGCTGCCGTCGTCGACACAGACGATTTCCCATGCGGTTCCAATGTTTTCCAGTACACCGACGA
>JAOUDU010000025.1 GCA_029859085.1 Gammaproteobacteria bacterium
TTTTGGCGAAGTCGGGGTAAAGGCACTGGACGAGCTCACCCTGCAGGTGACCCTGGACGAGCGCACTCCCTACTTCCTGCAGCTGATGGACCACTACAGCACCTTTGCGGTGCACCGGGCCACCATCGAGAAATTCGGCAAGATGACCGATCGCTATACGCCCTGGACCCGGGTTGAAAACATGGTGAGCAACGGCGCCTTCCGGCTCAAGGACTGGAAGCTCTATCGCCGCATCGAAGTTGAGAAAAGCGACACTTACTGGGACAGGGACAATGTGAAACTCAACGGGATCGTGTTCTATCCCACCGAGAATGTGGTGAGCGAGGAGCGGATGTTCCGGGTGGGCCAGCTGCACTACACCAACAGCGTGCCGCTGGGCAAGATACCGCTCTACCAGGAAATGGCCGACAGCCCCTACCGGCAGGCTCCCTACCTGGGCACTTACTACTACCTGATCAACACGCTGCGACCCCCTACCGACAATGTAAAAGTGCGCCAGGCGCTGTCGATGGCAGTGAACCGCGAGTCACTGAATAAAAGTGTGCTGAAGGGTACCAACATACCTGCCTACAGTATTACGCCACCGGATACCCTGGGCTATTTCCCGCCCAAACTCTTCGGCTATGACGTCGCGCGGGCGCGCCAGTTGCTGGCGGAGGCCGGCTATCCCAACGGCGAGGGCTGGCCCGGTCTGGAACTGACCTACAACACCAGTGAGGACCACCGCAAAATAGCCGTGGCGCTGCAGCAGATGTGGAAGGATGCCCTCAACATCGAGGTCACCCTCACCAACCAGGAATGGAAGGTCTACCTGGATTCAGTTACCCAGATGGATTTCCAGATGGCGCGCCGGGGCTGGATCGGCGACTATGTCGACCCCAACAACTTCCTCGACCTGTTCCTCACCGGCGGGGGCAATAACAATACCGGCTTTGCCAACCCCCGCTACGATGACCTGATCCTGCACAAGGCGCCCCAGGCGGCCACCAAAGAGGAACGCCTCGCGGTTTTCCACGAGGCGGAGACCATGCTGATGGAACAGATGCCCATCATTCCCCTGTACACTTACACCAGCAAACACCTCATCCATCCCGGCGTTAAGGGGGCGCCACCCAACCTGATGGACTGGACCAACTTCAAGTACGTGTGGCTGGATAAAGACTGGCGACCGACCGGGACGGGTAACTGATCATGTGGCGATTCATCGGCGTACGGCTGCTCCAGGCAATCCCGGTGATCCTGGTGGTGATCACCGTGACTTTCTTCCTGGTGCGGATTGCACCCGGCGGCCCGTTCGACAGCGAAAAGGCGGTCACCCGTGAAGTGAAGGCCGCGCTGGAGGCCCAGTACAAGCTCAACCTGCCCCTGTTCCAGCAGTACACGTCCTACCTGAATGACGTGGCCCACGGCAACCTCGGGCCGTCCTTCAAGTACCCGGGACGCAGCGTCAACGAGCTGATCGCCGCCGGGTTCCCGGTGACAGCGGAACTGGGCCTGTACGCCATGCTGGTGGCATTGGGCATCGGCGGCCTGGCGGGAATCATCGCCGCGCTCAAACCCAACACGGCGCAGGACTATATTCCCATGTCCGCGGCGATGATCGGCATCTGCATGCCCTCCTTCCTGCTGGGACCACTGCTGGTGCTGGTGTTCGGTATCCACCTGGACTGGCTGCCGGTATCCGGCTGGGGCGATATCCCCGGCGACAAGATCCTGCCCGCGATCACCCTGGGCGCCGCCTACGCCGCCTATATCGCCCGCCTGGGCCGGGCCGGCATGCTGGAGGTGCTGTCCCAGGACTATATCCGCACGGCCCGGGCCAAGGGCCTGCCCGAATGGCAGGTGGTGGTCAAGCACAGCCTGCGGGGCGGCATGATCCCGGTGGTCGCTTTCCTGGGACCCGCTTTTGCCGGGCTGCTGGCGGGCTCATTCGTGGTCGAGACGATTTTCCAGATACCGGGCCTGGGCCGGTTCTTCGTGCAGGCCGCTTTCAACCGCGACTACACCATGATCCTTGGCACCACCGTGTTCGTGTCGGTGCTCATCGTGCTGTTCAACCTGCTGTCAGATATTCTCGCCGCCTGGATGAACCCGCGGCTGCGGGCACAATTCAGCCAACACTAGGGTGCCGGAGAAAACTGGATGAACACGCAGACGATCAGCGACATCTCCCAGGCGGAACAGGGCACCTCCCTGTGGAAGGACGCCTGGCTGCGCCTGCGCAAGAACCACCTGGCGGTGTTCGGGCTGGTGCTGCTGGTCACATTTATCATTATCGCCCTGCTCACCCCCTGGATTGCACCCTACAGCTACCAGGCCCAGGACCTGGAGCTTGGCGCCAGCCCTCCTTCCGCCGCGCACTGGCTGGGCACCGACATCTTCGGCCGGGACCTGATGACCCAGATCATGTACGGCGGGCGCATCTCCCTGGCGGTGGGTTTTGTCGCTACCACGGTTGCCCTGCTGATCGGCGTGACCTGGGGCGCGATTGCCGGCTATGTCGGCGGTCGCACCGACGCGGTGATGATGCGGATGGTGGATATTCTCTACGCCCTGCCCTTCATGATTTTCATCGTGCTGCTCACGGTGGTGTTTGGTCGCAACATGCTGCTGCTGTTCCTGGCCATAGGCGCGGTGGAGTGGCTGACCATGGCCCGCATCATGCGCGGCCAGGTGCAATCCCTGCGCCAGATGGAATTCGTGGAGGCGGCCATTTCCCTGGGCCTGTCACCGGCGACCCTGATCCGTCGCCACCTGGTGCCCAATGCGCTCGGGCCGATCATCGTTTATACCACCCTGACGATTCCCAGCGTGATGCTGCTGGAGGCCTTCCTGAGCTTCCTGGGCCTCGGCGTACAGCCGCCGCAGACCTCCTGGGGCCTGCTGATTTCCTATGGCGCCGAAACCATGGAGGAGTATCCCTGGCTGCTGATCTTCCCCGGGGTGGCGCTGACCCTGACCCTGTTCTCACTCAATTTCCTCGGTGACGGCCTGCGCGATGCGCTGGACGTACGCGGCGCGAAGGACTGACCATGGCCCTGCTGGACGTACAGAACCTCGCCGTCAGCTTCGTCACGCGCAACGGCACCAACATGGCTGTGGACGGCATCAGCTTCAGCGTGGAGCTGGGCAAGATCACGGCCATCATCGGTGAGTCGGGGTCGGGGAAATCGGTGGCCTGTTACAGCCTGCTGGGCCTGGTGCCGATGCCCCCCGGGCGCATCGATGGCGGGCGCGCCCTCTTCGAGGGCCGCGACCTGCTGCAACTGGAAGAATCCGAGCTGCGAAAAATACGCGGGCGCGATATCGCGATGATCTTCCAGGACCCGATGACCTGCCTGAACCCCTACATGACTATCGGCAAGCAGCTGATGGAGCCCCTGCTGTACCACCACAGGGTGACAACGGAGCAGGCGCGCGCCAGGGCGCTGGAACTGCTGGACGAAGTGGGTATACGCGACCCCGAATCCACCATCGACAACTACCCGCACCAGTTCTCGGGCGGCATGCGCCAGCGGGTGATGATCGCGATGGCGCTGATCAACGAACCGAAGCTGCTGATTGCGGACGAACCCACCACCGCCCTGGACGTCACTATCCAGGCCCAGATCCTGAAACTGGTCGCCGGGTTGCAGCTGAAGCGCGATATCGGCGTGATTTTCATCAGCCACGACCTGGCGGTGGTGGCCGACATCGCCGATACAATCGTGGTGATGAAGCAGGGAGCGATTGTGGAGAGCGGCAACCGCGAACGCATTTTCCGCAATGCGCAGCACCCCTATACCCAAAAACTGCTGGCCGCGATCCCCACCGATTCCAAGCAGCCGCGGCCGGATGCAGTGCAGCCGCTGATCCAGGTGCGGAACCTGTGTACCTGGTTCGACCAGGGCCGGCACCGGGAACCGGTGAAGGCCGTCAACGACGTCAGCTTCGACATCAACCGCGGTGAGGTGCTGGGGCTGGTGGGGGAATCGGGCAGCGGCAAATCGACCATCGGCCGCTCCATCCTGCGGCTGGTGCCGGTCACCTCCGGCGAGGTCAGCTTCGATGGCACCGACCTGACCACACTGGAGGGCCGCGAGCTCAAAGCCATGCGCCGGCGCATGCAGATGATTTTCCAGGACCCGTTCGCGTCCCTCAATCCGCGCATGACGGTTTACGATGCGCTGGCGGAACCCCTGTTACTGCACCGCATCGAGAACCGCAAGACCGTTGCCCGGGGCGTGCTGAAACTGATGGACGATGTCGGCCTGGCCCGCGCCTTCGTGCGCAAGTATCCCCATGAGTTCTCCGGCGGCCAGCGCCAGCGCATCGCCATCGGCCGGGCGCTGGCGACCCGACCGGAGTTTATCGTTGCGGACGAGCCGGTCTCGGCCCTGGATGTCACTATCCAGGCCCAGATTCTGGACCTGATGCAGCAGCTGGGCCGGGAATACGGCCTGACCATGCTATTCGTGTCACACGACCTGGCGGTGGTGCGCCACCTCGCCGATCGCATCCTGGTGTTGTATAAGGGTGAAGTGGTGGAGCAGGGTAGCGGTGATGACCTGTTCCAAAGACCGCAGCAGGCCTATACCCGGCAGCTGCTGCAATCGATCCCGGGGCGTTCCCTGTTGGCCTGATAAATGGAGTGAAAAGTTGAAAACGAAATTCATTGCAACCCTGTTACTGGTTTCCCTGCCCGCGCTGTCACAGGCCGCTGTGAGGGCCCCGAAAATGATCCTCGGGTGGCTCGAGACCACCCAGATACTGGGTTCGGATATGCGCATAAAAACCAAGCTGGACGTGGGCGCCAAGACCTCCTCGATGCAGGCGACCAACATCGAGTATTTCGAGAAGAACGGAAAAAAATGGGTGCGCTTTGATTTCACCGACGAGGACGTCGATACCGAGCAGCCACACACGCTGCGCCTGGAGGGTCCGCTGGTGCGCGAAGCAGAGATCAAGCGCCACGGCGCACCCAATGTCACACGCCCGGTGGTCACCAAGGAAATCTGCGTCTACAACCAGCTGTACCGGACCGAGTTCACCCTCACGGACAGGGGCAAATTCAATTACGCGATACTGCTGGGGCGGTCTTTCCTGTCGAAAGTCGCGCTGGTGGATTCATCGTCTGCATTCCTGAGCCGGCCCAACTGCGAGGGTGACACCACTGTGCTGGATATAAAGGATTAGCGCCCGCCTCCGGCGCAATACAGCCGGCAGGGCCCAACCGCCGGAGCCATCTGGCTCCACCCCTGGTACCGCCGGCCTTTTTTCACTGCCCTGCGGGCTGCACGCAACCCGCGATAAACGCAGTATTTTGAACCGCCCCGCACCGGTCGTGCGCGCCGGGGATCAAGCCCGGGCAAATAACGTGTAAAGTATCCAGCTCCAGGCCCCCGCGGTCCCACAGGAGACAAGTGATATGAACGATGACCGCCTGCACCACCCACCGCTGATGCCGCACCTGCTGGTGGAGGGACTCAACCGCTATGACGATGAACCCTGCCTGTTCCTGGGGGACAAGGTCGCCAGCTACCGCGAGGTGCGCGAGAGCACCAGCCAGATGGTGCAGGCACTGCAGGCCAGGGGCCTCGGCAAGGGCGGCCGCGTCGCGGTGATTTCCGCCAACCGGCCGGAGGTCCTGTCCAATATCGCCGCGATGCAGCTGGCGGGGTGTATCGGCACTCCCCTGCACCCGCTGGGCTCACTGGACGACCACGCCTACGTGCTGGAGGCGGCCGGAATAGACGCACTGGTGTATGACGCCAGCGTATTTGACGAGCACGCGGCGAAGCTCAAGGCCCGGGTGCCGGGGCTGAAACACCTGCTGGGATTCGGCCCAACCAAAAGCGGCGAGGATTACCTGGCCCTGGCCGCCACCTTCGAGCCGCAGCCCCTGGTTGCGCCCGATGTGCTGCCGGACGACGTGTCTTCGATAAATTTCACCGGCGGTACCACCGGCAGGCCCAAGGGCGTGATGAGCACCCACAGGGTCACCGCCTACATGACCCAGATCCAGATGGCGGAATGGGAATTCCCCGCCCAGGTGCGCATGCTGATGGCCACACCCCTGTCCCATGCGGCCGCGGCCTTCTTTATCCCGGTGTTGCAAAAAGGCGGGGCCTTCTACGTGATGCAGGGCTTCAGCCCGGATGAATTTTTCAACATGGTCGAAAAGCACCGCATCACCTGCACCATGCTGGTCCCGGTAATGCTCTACTACCTGCTGGATTCACCCCGGGCCGCCACGGCGGATATGTCCAGTATGGAGACAATATTCTACGGCGCTTCAGCGATGAACCCGGCGAGGCTGCGGCAGGGTATCGAACTCTGGGGCCAGGTGTTCTACCAGTTCTTCGGCCAGTCCGAGGCGCCGATGGTCGTGGCCAATATGCGCCGGGCCGACCATGACCTGGGCAAACCGCAACGCCTCGCTTCCTGCGGCCGGCCGACACCCTGGGTACACCTGGCACTGCTCGATCCCGAGGGTAAGCCGGTGCCTGCGGGAGAGCCCGGGGAGATCTGTGTGCGCGGCCCGCTGGTGATGAAGGGCTACAAGGACATGCCGGAGCAGACCGCCGAGGCCTTCGCCGGCGACTGGCTGCACACGGGCGACGTGGGCAAACTGGACGCGGAAGGATTTCTTTATATTGTCGATCGCACCAAGGACATGATTGTCACCGGCGGCTTCAATGTGTTTCCCCGGGAGGTGGAGGATGTGCTGGCCGGCCACGAGGCGGTCGGCCAGGTCGCCGTGGTCGGCGTGCCCGATGAACAGTGGGGCGAGGCGGTCAGGGCGGTGATCGTGTTGCGGCCCGGCTTCGAGCCGGGTCCTGACCTGGTGCAGGCCCTGCAGGCGCTGGTCAAGCAGGCGAAGGGTTCAGTGCAGGCGCCCAAGTCGATCGACTTCGTCGACGCCATCCCGCTGACCCCGGTGGGCAAGCCCGACAAGAAAACGCTGCGGGCGCGCTACTGGCAGGGCAGCGAGCGCGGCGTCGGCTGAGGCTTATTCTGCCCCCTTTCAGCGGTCAGGGCGTCATCCCGACGCCATAACCGACGAGGAAGCCCCGCACTCCCCGGCGCAGGTTCTGCAGATGGTAGCCGCCCTCCTGGATGATGACGGAGGGCAGGCGCAGGGAGCCGATCGCCCGGCCGATATTGCGCATGCCTTCCGCCGACACGTAGAACGCACCGGTGGGGTCGCCGCGCATGATATCCACCCCCAGGGAGACCACCAGGTAATCCGGCGCGAACTTCCTGATCACTTTCAGGGCTTTGTCCAGCGCCGTGAGGTAGGCGGCGTCATCCACTCCGGGGCGCAGCGGGAAGTTGACGTTGAAGCCCTCGCCCTCGCCCTCTCCGCGCTCGTCCTCGAAGCCGGCATAAAACGGGTAGGATGACTCCGGGTGGCCGTGAATCGACACGGTCAGTACGTCCTTGCGGCTATAGAAAATATCCTGGGTGCCATTGCCATGGTGGTGGTCCACATCCAGGATCGCGACGCGGCCCTTGCGCGACAGTGCATTGGCTGCAAGCGCCGCGTTATTGAAATAGCAGAAGCCGCCGAAGACCTTGCGCTCGGCGTGGTGACCAGGCGGGCGACCGGCGACATAGGTCATTTCCGATTTGCCGGAGCCGACCAGTTTTGCCGCCGTCAACGCGGCATTGGCCGAACGGGTGGCGGCGGCAAACACGTTGCTGGTGATCGGGGTCGAGGTATCAATGCAAAAGTATCCGGCGCGCATGGGCCAGTTATGCGGCAGGCGGTCCGGGTAGCGAATCGGGAATATCTCCGGGTACACGATCTGCCCGGGGGGGACCTTGTCCTGGCTCTCCCTGAGGAAGGTGACCATGCGCTTGTCGTGGATTTCCAGGATCGGCTTGAGTCCGAAATCCTGGATTTCGTGGCGGATGATCGGCAGGTCGTCCAGCGCCCTGGCGATCGCGGCGACCCGGGCAGGACGCTCGTAGTAACCCTTGAAGGGCGAGTGGCTGATGTCGTTGGCAGTGCCCGTCTCGATCAGGTCTATGGGGTGCTTGAGCTTTGGCAATGGCCCCGGGGAGGGCGCCGGGTAGCGCGGCGCCCGGATCAATACCGGGTCATCCTTCACGGAAGCCAGCAGGGTTTTCAGCGGTTCCTGCTCCGGGGTGAGGCCGCACTTGGCCAGCAGGATGCGCGCGATCACGGCCTTTAGCTTTGCCCGCGACAGCGGCGCCGTCTGCCCCAGGCCGTCGTGCATCAGGCAATTGGGGTCCCCCAGGTTGGCGGGGGTAACCAGGTGCTCGTACTGTGTGCCCTGGACGGGACGGGCCCCGAGCCGCTCATAGAAGGCCATGCGCTTCTTGTTATTCGGCAGCAATGCGGGGTCCGCCACATTGGGACCGGGCTCGTCCGGCAGCGAATCAAAAAACAGCCGGCGCGCGCCGCGCTTTTTCACGTCATTGCGCATCGCCTCGTAGAGCGCCGCGCCGATCCCCCGGGAGGCCCGGTCCGGATCACTCGCTATATAGTCGAGATACGCCGCCTTCAGGTCGCTGAAATAAAAGGTCACCGTAAACCCCAGCACCTCCTCACGCGCGCCGGTAGCGGCCAGGATGATGATCTCCGAGCCGGGGGGATGCTCGCCCCGGGAGAACGCCTCTATTTTTTCGATATAGGGTGCGTTGAAGGAGAAAGCTTTGTTAAAAACGGCTTTGAGACCATCCAGGTGGCGCTCGTACTGGGCATCCATACCCGCCATAACCCGCACCATTTTCAGCATTGCCTGTGTTTCCTCCGGAAAATTACCAACCTGGTTTGCGCGGAATTTGCGGTGTTCTGGTATATTCGCGCCCATCGTTGGCGGCCCTTATATCATGAAGCGAAACGTGGAAGAACTGACTTTTAACCATTCCGGAATCGAGGTGCCCGCGGGCACTAGCCACAGCCTGTTTCCGACTCCGGTGAAACTCTTCGAACTGTCCGAAGCGGGGATGAATGCCGAATTGGCCGCCTTTTTTGCCAGCCACCCCCGTTTCAGCAGCCGCGACCAGGCCGAGACGTCCGACGTCACCAACCTTATGGAATACGCGGTTGAAGTACCTGCACTGAACCGGCTGGAGGGGCTTTTTCTCGCCTGCCTGGAAAACTACTGCCGCGAGATCGGCTGGCGGGGCGAATTCGACCTCGCGATGCAGATGTTTCCCAACGTGGCACCGAAGGGGCATTACGTGCCATCCCATAACCACGTATCGCATATTTCAGCCGTCTACTATGTGCACGCGCAGCCCTCGGACCGGCCCCTGCTGGTGAGCGATGAATCCGTGCGCGACTACTGGCGGCCGGATGAAGGCGCGCTGATCCTGCACGACCCGCGTTTCAACGCCTCCCTGCAGGGCGGGTGGCAGTACCACGCCAAGGTGTTCCCGAAACCCGGCCTGATGATTTTCTTCCCCTCCTTCCTCTGGCACGAGGTCACCCCGCACCAGGCGCAGGAACCGCGCCTGTCCGTGGCGGCGAATTTCACCCTGGCCTATCGCAACCTCCCCAGCTACGAGCGCCACAGCGTCTTCAGCTGCTGAGGACCAAAACCGGCTGCGGCCGGGTTGCCAGCCCGGCGGCATCGCGGCCACCTGCCCGCTGCTGTACTATGCTGTGCTCATAATCGCGATAACCATTACGAAGCAGGCGGCCCCGATGAATCATCTCAAACTGTTGCGAACACTGCTGCTTACCCTGTTGTGCCTGTGCGCCTGGGGCGCACAGGCGAAAACCGACAAGCCGAATATCCTGGTAATCTGGGGTGACGATATCGGCTGGTCCAATATCAGCGCCTACCACCGGGGGATGCTGGGAGGGCGCACCCCCAATATCGACCGTATCGCAAACGAAGGCGCCCTGTTCACCGACTACTACGGCGAGCAGAGCTGCACCGCCGGGCGCTCCGCCTTCATCACCGGCCAGCACCCGCTGCGCACAGGGCTGCTGAAAGTCGGCTTGCCGGGCGCCGACATCGGCCTGCAGGCCCAGGACCCCACCATTGCGGAGCTGCTCAAGCCCCTGGGCTACGCCACCGGCCAGTTCGGCAAGAATCACCTCGGGGACAAGGACGAATTCCTGCCCACCAATCACGGCTTCGATGAATTTTTCGGCAACCTCTATCACCTGAACGCGGAGGAGGAACCGGAAACGTACTTCTATCCGAAGGACCCGGAATTCCGCAAGCGCTTTGCGCCGCGTGGCGTGGTGCACTCCTACGCCGACGGCAAAATCGAGGATACCGGCCCACTGACTCGCAAGCGCATGGAGACGATCGACCAGGAATTTGCGGACGACGCCGTGCGTTTTATGGAGCAGGCGGTAAAGGCCGACAAGCCGTTCTTCATCTGGTTCAACTCAACGCGGATGCATGTATGGACCCACCTGGCACCCAAATGGGAGGGCAAATCCGGATACGGCCTTTACGCCGACGGCATGATGGAGCACGACTATCACGTCGGCCTGCTGCTGGACAAAGTGGACAAGCTCGGAATCGCCGATAACACCATCGTGATCTACAGCACCGACAACGGCTCCCAGACCAACACTTACCCCGACGGCGGCTCTGAGCCTTTCCGGGGAGAAAAGGGCTCCACCTGGGAGGGCGGTTTCCGCGTGCCCGCCCTGGTCCGCTGGCCCGGCGTGGTGAAGCCCGGCACGGTGATCAACGATATTTTCTCCCACCAGGACTGGCTGCCCACACTGCTGGCCGCCGCCGGCGAGCCCGACATTGGCAGCAAGCTGAAGGCAGGCTACCGGGCCGGTGACAAGACCTTCAAGGTCTACCTGGACGGCTTTGACCAGGTACCGCTGCTTAGCGGCAAGGGCCCGGGTGCACGCCACAACATTTACTATTTCGACGACAACGCCAACTTCAACGCGATGCGCTGGAATGACTGGAAAATCATTTTCGCCTGGCAGATGGAGGGCTGGGCCGGACCCCGCGAGGCGCTTAACTTCCCCCGCATCGTCAACCTTCGCACCGACCCCTACGAGACCTCGATTGATTCGGGCATGTACTCCCGCTTCTTCGCCGACCAGTTGTGGCTGTTCGTCCCGACCCAGCAGGAAGTGGGCAAATGGCTGATGACTTTCCGCGAGTTTCCGCCGCGCCAGGCCACCGCCAGCTTTACCATCGACAGGATGATGCAACAGATGCAGCAGATGCTGCAGATGCGCGCCACGGCCGGCGCGGTGCCCGCCAAAGCCCCCGGGCAATAAGAGAGACTGACCATGCTGCAAGACACGCCGGAACTGTACAAGGGCCTGACCTACCCCTGGGGCCGGGAAATAAACCCGGCGCCGGGGCAGCCTGAGCTGATCGCCGAGGGTGTGTACTGGGTCCGCTTCCCCATGCCCATGTCGCTGGACCATATCAACCTGTGGTTGCTTGAGGATGGAGACGGCTGGACCGTGGTGGACACCTGCCTGAACCTCGACAGCGCCCGGGCAATCTGGGAGCAGCTGTTCGGTTCAGTGATGCGGGGCAGGCCGGTCACCCGGGTCATCTGCACCCACATGCATCCCGACCACGTGGGCCTGGCGGGGTGGCTGACCGAGCGCTTCGGCGCCGAGCTGTGGATGTCACGGGAGGAGTTCCTGATGTGCCGGGCGATGGTTGGGGACACCGGCAGGGAGGTGCCGGCGGTGGCCCTGCGCTTCTACCGGGCCGCGGGTTACAACGACGGGCAACTCGAACTCTACAAGGGAAAATTCGGCAACTTCGGCCGGGCCGTCGCACCCCTGCCGGACAGTTTCCGTCGGTTGGTGGACCTCGAAACCATCACCATAGGCGGCCGCTACTGGCAGGTCATCGTGGGCAGCGGCCACTCCCCGGAGCATGTCGCGCTGTATTGTCCCGCGCTGAAGCTGCTGATCTCCGGCGACCAGGTGCTGCCGCGTATCACCCCCAATGTCAGCGTTTTCCCCACGGAACCCAGCGGCGACCCGCTGCAGGAGTGGCTCAGCTCCAGCGCGCGTATCCGCGAGATGCTGCCGGACGATGTGCTGGTGCTGCCGGCCCACGAGGCGCCCTTTTACGGGCTGCATGTGCGCCTCAACCAGTTGATCGAAGCCCACAACCGGGACCTGAGGGGACTGTTCGATTATCTCGACCAACCCCGGCGGGCGGTGGATTGTTTCCCGCCGCTGTTCAGCCGGGACATCGACCAGGATTCACTGGGCCTGGCCACCGGGGAGACCATGGCTCACCTGAACTGCCTGCTGGGGCGGCGCCGGATCACGCGGCGGCGCGACGAGCAGGGGGTGGACTGGTACCAGCAGCGACCGGAAACCGCTGGCTACGAGGAGGAACCCCACCCGCCATCCCGCTCGCCCCGCGCGACCTGACGCCAGACAGGCTGCCCGCCGTCAGGCAGCCTTTTCAGCGGGTTGCCGCGGCTCGGTCTCCACCGGGGTGTCGCGCCGGAAATCCGCCAG
>JAOUDU010000524.1 GCA_029859085.1 Gammaproteobacteria bacterium
ACGGCGGAGAGCGGAAAACTGGTGATTGTCGACAATATCGGCAATTCGGACTTCTTCCCGATCGCCAACTTCAGCCCGCGCCTGGCGCGCTGGAAAATCATCAGGAAATGGCGCCGATTCGAGCGCAGCATGCGCCGGGACTACGCGACCAACAAGGCGTTACAGCAAATCCTGGCCTGAATTGTGCGGGGGCAGCGCACCCGCACAATTCGAACCGCAAAACGCAATCGCTTTACCTGCGACCGCCTTCCGCGGGGTGGGCCTGAACGCCAACCGCAGCACCTTCCACGGCTTCCGGTTGCCGCTCCCTACCCGGGCCGGCCACAGCGGGCAGGCGGTTGTTTTTCCGGGGGTGTCGCCAGATTGGTCGCGGGCAGGTCTACTACCTCGGCGCCCTGGGTCGGCGTATCGCTGAATTCCGGTACACCCTGGGTATCCTCGCTCCCGTAAATCTGCGCATTGGCGGCACCCTGCAGGACGAGCCCGAACAGGCCCGTTGCGATCAACCTGGAAATACTGATGCCCTTCATACAGATACCCCGAAACCATTACGTCGCCCCGAAAATACATCTTATGCCGGGAATTCAACAGATTCTGTGGCTTAATACCCACTTGCCAATCCCCCGATTCTGGTCCACACTTTTTTCACTTTTTCCACGTTTTCCCGATGATTTCTTGACACCGGAACAAGGTAAGGCAGGCCCGCAAGGGGATGACCTGCCCGCACAGCGTTCTCCATATCATCCACTGAGGAAACTGCATTATGGCACTTGGAAACCTGCTGAAATCCGCCGTCGCTGTTTTGTCCCTGGTCCTGGCCGCGGCAGCAGCAGCCAGCGACGCCCTGCCGGAGGTAAGCCACGACGGCCTGCACCTGCTCAAGGGCACCAAGCTGCGGGCGGTCTATATGAAACCCGGCGCCAACCTGGACAGCTACAACAAGGTGGCGCTGCTGGCCTGTTACGTCGCCTTCAACAAGAACTGGCAACGCAACCAGAACGACGAGGCCATCGGCCTCTCGGACATGATTAGCGACCAGGATATGGCCAGGATCCGGACTGACCTGGCGACTGAATTCAACAAGGTTTTCACTGACGTTCTCACCAAGGCCGGCCACCAGATGGTGACGAGCGGCGGCACCGGGGTATTGATCGTCCAGCCCGCCATCGTCAACCTCGAGGTGACTGCGCCGGATACCATGTCACCCGGCATGGAGCAGACTTTTTCCGCCTCAGCCGGGCAAATGACTCTCTACATGCAGCTTTACGATGGCAAGACCGGCGACATCATAGCCCGCATCATCGACCCCGAAGTCGCGGGTGACGACATGGTCCGGATCAGCAACAGCGTGACCAACCTGGCTGCCGCGGAAGAAGTCCTGCGCCGCTGGGCAACCATCCTGAGCAGCCACCTTGGCGAAGTGAATGCGGCAACCACCGCGAAACAGTAGCTCTGCGGCCACAATGGGCTCCGCGGCGGCGCGCTGAACTCGCCGTCCCGGGGCGCCCCCGAGCTGAAAATAAGTGTTGACAGACTTTGGATTGGGTATATAGTGGCGCCAGCTTGGAAGCATGACTGTTATTTATTTTCCCCATTTCGAAGTCCCGCAGTACTACCTCGTCCTGAAGTCTTTAAATAAAAAGCCCTTGTTCCAGCACCAATGCCTTTACCCAAAGGCGTGAATTTTTTGAATATATAGGATATTACAATGGCTAACACCGTAACCGGCACCGTCAAGTGGTTTAACGAATCCAAAGGCTTCGGCTTTATCGCTCAAGAAAACGGCCCGGACGTTTTTGCACACTTCAGCGCTATCTCAGGCTCAGGCTTCAAGACCCTGGCCGAAGGCCAGCGCGTCGAATTTACTGTCACCCAGGGCCAGAAAGGCCCCCAGGCAGAAAATATCGTCGCAGTCTAAGGACCGCCGACAGCGTCCCGCCTGATCGCGGGGCGCCTTTCGCGACCCAAAAAGCAAAAGCCAGTACCTTGCGGTACTGGCTTTTTTTTGGCTTATCCTCCGCTCCCCGGGGCACCGGCGGCAGCGGCCGCCTTCTGGCCGTCGACGGTGAAATGCGCCCGTTCGATCACGTAGGCGTGGACAGCATCCGACTGCTCCTTGCTCAGCTCGCCGCCGAATCCCACCATGCCGTACTGCCAGTGCAGCCCGCCCAGCACTATCGCGTCCCACATGGCGTGCTTCTCGGGGGTCAAGGCCCGCAGGTCAGGCGTTGCGCCGCCGCTGACCGCCCCGTCCCCGTGGCAGAAGACGCAGTAGCTCATATAGGTCTTGAAGCCGAGCGCGACCTGCTCCGGCGTAGCCGTGAGGGGCGGGGGATCGATCACCAGTGCCTTGTCGACTGCCGGGGGCAGCGCGGCCTCCCCGCCCAGCTTGAATACCAGCAGGCGACTGCGATTCGGAATCGGACCCGCGGTGAGCGCGTCGCCCCCGACCAGGGCCAGGGAACCACCCCAGCCGGCCACCACCGCCACGTACTGGGTTCCACCCAGGCGGAAGGTCACCGGCGGCGCAACGACGCCGGTCTGGGCGTCAAAAGACCACAGCTTCTCACCGGTATCAGCGCGATAGGCCACGAACTGCCCGCTTGAGTTGCCCTGGAATACCAGGTTGCCGGCGGTGGACAGGATGCCGCCATTCCAGGGGCCGGCGTGCTCAACCCGCCAGCGCGGTGCCCCCTTCACCGGGTCCCAGGCGACGATCGCGCCCTTGATGGTATCGAGTACCGCTTGCCGGTCCGCCGGGTTGTCCGGCAGTGCCGCCACGCGGCTGTCCGTCGCGGTATTCCAGAAACCCGGCCGATAACTGAAGTGCTGGTCGGTTTCGTAGACCCAGGGGACATCCTGGGCGGGGATATAGACCAGCCCCGTGTCCGGGTCGTAACTCATCGGGTGCCAGTTGTGGCCGCCGATAGGCCCCGGCAGCTGCAACCCGGTGGAGGCCCCCTTGTAACGGGCGCCCTCGGTTTCCACCGGCCGGCCGGTGGCCATATCGACATGGGTTGCCCAGGTCATGGTGGCGTAAGGTTCCGCC
>JAOUDU010000523.1 GCA_029859085.1 Gammaproteobacteria bacterium
TTCCAGCCCCGGGTCCCGCTCCCGGCAGAACATCACATACTGGCCGTGCCTGCGTCCCGGTGCCAGCACCAGCACCGCGTCCGGTTCGGTAAACCCGGTCAGGTAATAAAAATCACTGTCCTGGCGAAACGGGTGCTCGGTGTCGCGACTGCGCAACTGCTCCCGGGCGGAGGGAATAATGGCAATGCTGTTGGGTTCCATCAGCGCCATCAGGTTCTTCCGGCGCCGGGCAAATTCGGATTTACTGATACTCATTGGCTGCGTGCCGCGTTAGTTTTTCACTGGGTGGCCCAGCGCATTATCCGCGTAGGCATTGAGGGCGGCAAACCGGATATATTCCGTCAGTTCCGCATAGCTTTTTTCCGATTCCTCGTCCTCGGCCAGCTCCTGGACATCGGCTTCGGCAATAGCTGCCAGGTCCCGCAGGATCTCGCTGCTGTCTCCCGGCAGCGCCTCAGGTTGCCTGTTTCCGCCGGCGCTGCCCTGGATGAAGCCGGCGAGAAAACTGCGGCACCATCCCGCCAGGGCCGCGGTGCGGCTGACAATATCCGCGCTGTCGTCAAGCAGCAGGGGATAGAAATCATAATCGTCATTTTCCAGGGATTGCGCGGTTGCGACATAAAGCGCCATGACCTGCTCCGCCAGCTCCCCGTGCAGTTCGAGGCCCAGGGCCTGGTCCAGGCCGTCAATTCCGGCCTCGGCTTCCTGACTGGCACCGGACGCCAACAGGCCGCACAGGCAGCCGTGGAGATCAGCGGGGGAGGCCTCCTGGCCCTGCTCGAGAAGCAGGTTGGCCAACTCCTCGAAGTCGAATTGGGACACCTCACCCCGTGAATTGGTGGACATATTGCTCTCCCTGGAACCGAATTTATTGCCCGGCCGTTCCCGCAGTTGGGCCGATTGCTGCAAGATTCCTGCGAATAGTTTGGCAGGCTATTGATATTTATGAATTTTGTTACGTTGACCTCGCTGCGGGCCACAACTATAGTGGCAGGCACATAAAGCAGCCCCCAGTATACCCCCATGGCCGACAACCAACTCCAGGTTCTTGAACAGAAGATCGATGAGTTGATCGCTCTCTGCGATCAACTGAATCGCGAAAACCGGGCCCTGAAAGCCGACAGCGCCGGCTGGCAGCGGGAGCGACAGGACCTGATGGACAAGAACGAACTCGCCCGCACCCGGGTTGAGGCGATGATCAACCGACTGCGTACAATGGAGTGAATTCGTGAGCCAGCCCCATACCGTGACGGTGAGAATTCTCGACAAGGACTACCAGGTAGCCTGCCCTGCGGAGCAGGAAGCTGAACTGCTGGTATCCGCCAAATACCTCGACAAGCAGATGCGGGGCATACGGGACAGCGGCAAGGTGATTGGGCTGGAGCGAATTGCCGTGATGGCGGCACTGAACATCAGCCACGAGTTGCTGCGGGCCTCGGAAGAGCCGCCGCCGGTCGAACTGCCCCCTTCAGTGGAGTCGGTGCACCGACTCAATCGCAAACTGGACGATGCCCTCTACCAGCTGCGCCAGCTCGAAATCAGCTGATATAAGCGACCGCTTCTTTCAATCTGGGTTATACTGCCCGCGGGTACCTGGCGTATTCGCCAGGCAGACAGTCCTCGAGCCGATAATTTGTAACCGGAGGTTTCTCGTTGCTGTTGGTGTGCATGTCCGGCCCCGGCCGGAAAGCCTGATACAGTGCAGGGACCGCCACCTTGAACCATCGGGTTCAAGGGCAGCGCTGTCAGCGGTACGCCAGGAATCCAACTAATGCCCGATCGGCCCCCCGATAAGACCCGGCTACGCCAGGAAATGCGACGGCGGCGACAGGCCCTCGGCCGATCGATCCAACAGGCCGCAGCCGAGGCCGCCACCAACCAAATTACCCGACTGCCGCACTGGCCCGGTGCCCGGCGCATCGCCCTGTACCTCGCCAACGACGGTGAGGTTGACACGGGCCCCATGTCCGGGCTTTGCCGCAGCAGCGGCAAGCAGTTGTTCCTCCCGGTGATAGATGACCAGAACCTGCTGGCCTTTGCCCGGTGGATCGAGGGCGGGGAGCTGGTGGCCAACCGCTATGGCATACCGGAGCCTGCGCTGGATTCACCGCGCTGCCCCACGGCGGAGCTGGATATCCTGGTAATGCCGCTGGTGGCCTGGGACCGGCAAGGCGGGCGACTCGGTATGGGCGGGGGATTCTATGACCGCGCGCTGGCGGGCATCAGGGGCCCACTGCTGGTGGGGCTGGCCCATTCGGTTCAGGAAGTGGCGCAAGTACCCCGCGAAGACTGGGATATACCGCTGGATTTTGTGGTGACAGAGAGCGCCCTGCACCGCTGCCAGGGAAACAACTGAGGCCAGGCCTTCAGCGCTGGATGATAACTCCTGCCTGGAGCGCCGAGGCGGGGGCGGCCACCGTGTCGTTGGCAGCCAACGGCACGAGCAGGGTGACGAGCACTCCCACGCCAAAAGCAATCAACAGAAGAAACAGCAGGTCCGGTTTACGCTTCAACTTGGTATCTCTTGCGTATATTTCTTATATTTCGGGCCAATATTCAGGCCTGAAGTCCGTCTGTGTCACTGGTCTACCTAGTGATTTTTTTGGGAATAATACACAAACTCGGCGCGATTCTATCCCAGCCCCCGGCAAAAGAAAACCTCGGATACCGCCCCAACCGGGTAATTCAGGCCTGGCGATTGCCCAGGTAGAGCTGGTAGGCGCGATTATTGGTTTCATCGAAATAGGGAAAGTGCAGTTCATCCAGAATTTGCTCAAAGGCCCGGCGCTCGGCTTTCGGCAACTGCACCCCGACCAGGATGCGACCATAGGCAGCACCATGGTTGCGGTAATGGAACATGGAGATATTCCAGCGCTGGCCGAGCCCCGACAGGAAACGCAGCAGGGCACCCGGCCGTTCCGGGAACTCCACCCGGTACACACACTCGTTGTTGACCACGGCGGGGGCATGGCCGCCCACCATATAGCGGATATGCAGCTTGGCCACCTCGTTATCGGTCATATCCTCGGTGACGTAACCGCGCTGGCCG
>JAOUDU010000526.1 GCA_029859085.1 Gammaproteobacteria bacterium
GTACGGCTGGGCGGATTTTTGCAGTGGGGCCCTCGACCTCCCGATACCTGTGCCGCGCGATTTCGGGGCGCAGATCGAAACCCTGATTTCAGGTCGGCAAATACCCCTGCCGGGGAAGCTGCGGGCCCGGGAGGAGAAAAACCACGGTGATTTACACGCTGGCTACTGCGTTTATGGCGCAGCATCCAGCCAGCAACACACGCAAAAGGCGGACATCTGCCGCCGGATCAAACAAGGAGATCGTCATGGCACGTTATGAAAATATACTCGATACCATCGGCAACACCCCGCTGGTGAAACTGCAGAAGCTCGCGCCCGCAGGCGTGAACGTCTACGTCAAGGTTGAATCCTTCAACCCGATGGGTTCGGTCAAGGACCGCATGGCCCGGGCCGTAATCGAGGCCGCCGAACGCAGCGGCGAACTGAGTCCGGGACAGACCGTGATCGAGGCGACCAGCGGCAATACCGGCATCGGCCTGGCCATGGTCTGCGCCCAGAAGGGTTATCCCCTGGTGGTGGTCATGGCGGAGAATTTCAGCGTGGAGCGCCGCAAGCTGCTGCGCTTTCTCGGTGCCAGGGTCGTCCTGACCCCGGCGGCGGAGAAAGGCACCGGCATGCTGAGCAAGGCCCGGGAGCTGGCGGATGCCCACGGTTACTACCTGTGTCGCCAGTTTGACAACGAGGCCAATGCCGATGTGCATACGGCAACCACCGCCCGGGAGATTCTGGCTGACTTCCAGACGGAGCCACTGCACTACTTTGTCTCGGGCTTCGGCACCGGCGGCACCCTCAAAGGCGTCGCCCGCGGCCTCAAGGCCGCGGCCCCCGGAATCCGCGTGGTAGCCGTCGAGCCGGATAATTCCCCGGTACTCGCCAGCGGCGTACCGCAACAACGCAATGCCGATGGCACCCCGGCGGCCAGTCACCCCCATTTCAGGCCCCACCTGATGCAGGGCTGGAGCCCGGACTTCGTGTCCCGCCTCACGGAGGACGCAGTCAGTGCGCGGCTGGTGGATGAAGTGGTGGGTGTCGCTGGCGCGGATGCCCTGCGCCTGGCCCGCGAGCTTGCCTGCCGCGAGGGCATCTTCGCCGGCATATCCAGTGGCGCCACCCTGGCCGGTGCCCTGCAGCTGGCAAACCGCGTGCCCGCCGGTACGAATATCGTCTGCATGCTGCCCGATACCGGAGAGCGGTATATGTCCACACCCTTGTTCGAACACATCGGGGAGGATATGGATGAAGCCGAGCTGGCGCTTTCCGCCTCGACGTCGGGCTGCCAGTTCGGTCCGGCCACCGCGGGAGCCGCCGCGCCGACCGACCAGCAGGTCACGCCGGATTTTGGCGCCAGCCGATTTGTGGCAGACGCTATCAAGGCTCATCCGGTGGTGATGTTCGCCCTGGAGTGGTGCGAATTCTGCTGGTCGGTGCGCAGGTTTTTCAAGGCGCTGGGGCTCGATTACCACAGCGTGGACCTGGACTCGGTCGCTTTCCAGCAGGAGGATCGCGGGGTGCGTATTCGCGAGGTGCTCCGGCACCGGCTGGGCGTTGGCACGATCCCGCAGATCTTCGTAGGGGGCGTGCATATCGGGGGCTGTACCGAGCTGTTTGCGAGCTACCGGGACGGCACCCTGCAGCGCCTGCTGGCACAGCAGGGCATAGCGCTGCCAGATCATACACCGATAGACACATCCGGGTTGTTGCCCCGCTGGCTGCATCCCCGCAAAAGCGCATAAGGAGCTGACCATGGCATTCATAGAAACCACAACCCCGGCCGCGGCAGGACCTGAGGTGCAGGCCATGTACCGGCAGTTACAGGGCAAGCTCGACTACCTGCCAAACTATGCCGGCGTGTTCTGCTACCGGCCCCGGGTCATGCAGGCCTGGGCCGAACTACAGCGCGAAATCCGGGCCCAGTTGGATGACCGGACCTTCAGCCTGATCACCCTCGCCAGTGCCCTGGAGATCGGTAGTTCCTACTGCGCCCTGGCTCACGGCAGGAAGTTGAGCAGCGGCTATTTTAGCAGTCGGGAACTCGCCGCCATCATCGAAGACCGTGAAGACAGCCCGCTCTCCCCCTCAGAGCGGGCGATGATGTCCCTTGCCCGTAAAGTCGCTCGCGACGCCTCGTCAGTGACCCAGGCGGACATCGACGCGTTGCGCGGGGCGGGCTATTCTGATGCGACGATTTTCGATATCGTCGCCACGGCCGCAGCGCGCTGCTTTTTTGCCAGGATTCCGGACGCGCTCGGTGCGCAACCGGACAGCGCTCTGGCGGATATGGACGAAGGCCTGCGCGCCATGCTTACGGTCGGCCGGCCCATTGCCGATGACTGAGAACCCCGCCCCAGCACGGCGGGGGTCAGTTGCGGTTCGCACCACCTGTACATGAGGGCCTCGATGCGGCATCGTTAGCAACTTCTTTAATAACATGGCCAACAGCCGGGAGCGCAGACATGGATACAGTAACAGCATTGCGAGAGCTGATTGGAGAGAGCGCAGTCCTCGACGCGGCGGATACCGCCACCCGCTCCGCCGGCGTATGGCGCCCGGACAACCTGCAGGCCGCTGCCCTGGCGCGGCCCGCCAACACTGACGAGGTGGCGCAGGTACTGCGCTGGTGCCACGCCAATAACGTGGCGGTGGTCACCCAGGGCGGCCTGACCGGCCTCGTCCACGGCAGCGATGCGACGCCCGACCAGGTCATCGTCTCGCTGGAGCGCATGCGCGCGATCGAGGACATCAACCCCCGGCAGCGCACCGCCACCGTGCAGGCGGGGGTCACCCTGCAGGCGCTGCAGGAAGCGGTTGAAGAACACCATTTGATGTTCCCGCTGGACCTGGGGGCACGGGGCACCGCAACCCTGGGTGGCAACGCCGCCACCAATGCCGGCGGCAACCGGGTGATCCGCTACGGCATGATGCGCGACATGGTGCTGGGCCTGGAGGCCGTACTGGCGGACGGCACCGTGGTGTCTTCCCTGAACCACCTGATCAAGAACAACGCGGGCTACGACCTCAAGCAG
>JAOUDU010000525.1 GCA_029859085.1 Gammaproteobacteria bacterium
AACACTGCAGCTGCCGTCCACGGTGGTGCACTGTGGTTCAATGGCGCCGTATTCCGTGGTGAAGACCGCCGCGGTACCGTTGGGGACAGGGTTATTGAACTTGTCGGCCATGCGCACGGTAATGGTTTTCTCTACACCGTCCACAGTCATGCCGTCCACAACGCTGAATCCCCCGGCCACTGACACACTGAACGAGTTCTGGTCGGGCAGGCCGGTGCTGACAGTCAGGATGTCCGACACGCTGGATACCTGCTGGCCGCTGTTGTCACCTGCTGGTGCCTTCGCAATGACCCGCACCACGGTGGGTACATCACCAGAGAAGACGTTGACAGTGACCAGGCCGTCGCTGGCGCTGACGGCGGATGGGGGAGATACTTTCAAGCCGCCCACGTAAGTGGTCAGGCCAAAATCCACTTTGATACCGCCAATGGGAGCATTATTGCTGTCCACGACCCTGAATGTGACAGTGGAGGATTCGGAGCGCTCCCCACTGCCGCCACCGGTGCCGCGCAGTACGATGGTGGCAGGTACCGCGTTGACAAAGGTAAACCCGTTGGCCTGGGATGAGGCGACCGAGAGGGTGCCGAAGGCCTGGGAGTTGGAGCCCTCCAGGCTTGCGGTTATCTGGTCGTTGCCAGAACAGCCTTTGGCGATGTAGGAAGTGTTCACCTTGCCGTCGCCGGAAACCAGCGGATTGGCCGGGTCGAGCGCAGCCTGGCCCGAAGCCAGGCAGCCACTGCTGAAGTTTACGGTTTCGGCGCTGCTGGCCAGCTCACCGTTTTCATCGAGAATAACAAGGGATAATTGTGCGATAGCCTGCGATGCCAGCAGGGCGTCGGGTTCAATGCCGATCTCGTTCTCGATGAACTGGCCGTCAGCATCCAGGTAACCCAGTCGCAGCCCGCTGCTCCCGATCTGGAAGTTCAGGGTTCCGGTAACCGCACCGGAGGGGCCATCCACACTCACTGTCACGGTGCCAGCTCCTGCCCCCGCGGTGGGGTCTGCCGCTATCCGCAGTACTGCGATGCCCTGGGCGTCGGTCAAAGCGCTGCCACTCGGCGGCGAGATGATACCCGCAGTTGCATCTGCGCTGACGACGACATCGGCCACGGGAGCGCCATTCTTGCCGTTCTTGGTGACAGTCACTTGCAGGGTCGAGGGCGAGGCGGAAGTCACCTCACTGGTTTCATCGCCGGAACTGTCCAGCAGCTTCAGCGCCACAAAGTAGGTGTCAGACCCATCATTGCCCTGGTAGAAGCTGTCTCCGCCTCCGCCACCCCCCCCGCAGGCGGTTATCGTACACAGGAATACAGCGGCCACCAGCAGGCGGCCATAGAGTGAGGCGAACCGAGTAATCATCTTTATCCCCTTTTGCCCGCTATACCGCGGGCTTTTTTATGATCCGTTGCACCCTGATTCTGGCGAGTTCAGCCAGAGAGTCAACAATTCAATCCACTTTTTACAGGTTACCACGCCGCAAGTCAAAAACTCGATAAATAACATGGTGATAGACCTTATTTGTGATTTTCTACACAAAGTATTTTCAGTGGTCCCCACGATGGGCTCACAGTGCGTGCATAACATCGCAATATATTATTCTAAATAGTTATATCAATGCCATATAATTCCCCCCATTACTCTCCAGCCGCGTTCATTTCGCGCCTGGAGAGCTAGTGTTATTGCCGCCGGCCCGCCAGCTGATACCATTCGCGCCATGGATAAAAGCCCGCCATCCTCAATACGCCTCTCGGTTTCGATCGTGCTGCATAACAGTGCCCTGGAGATGCTCGACCGGGTATTGCGCAGTTTGCAGCGCTCTTCCGAAGTGGCCCATGCCGCGGCCTGCGTCGACCGGGTGCAGGTGGAGGTGCTGGACAACTCGTCCGACCCCGGTTTTCGCCAGCGCGCAGGCGCGGCCATCTCAGCCTGGCCCCGGAGCGATTGTTTCCGGGTCGCCTATAGAGACTTGCCCGAGAACCGCGGTTTCGGCGCCGGGCACAACGTGGCAATCCAGCAATCGGAGAGTGACTATCACCTGGTGCTGAACCCCGATGCTGAACTTGCCGAGGATGCCCTGCGGGTGGGCCTCTCACGCCTGCACGAGGACCCGGGTATTGTCCTGCTCAGCCCCAGGGCGCGGGGAGAGGATGGTACCCAGGAGTTCCTGTGCAAGCGTTACCCGTCATTTCTCGTGCTGCTGCTGCGGTCCTATGCCCCGTCATTTATGCGGCGCCTGTTCCGCCGGCGCCTTGATCTGTATGAGATGCGCGACCTGTGCAGTGGCAGCCGGGAGGCCGATATCCTGCTGGCCAGCGGCTGTTTCATGCTCGCTCGCACTGCGGCCCTGCAGGCGGTGGGCGGATTCAGCGACAGGTACTTCCTTTATTTCGAGGATTTTGACCTGTCGATCCGGCTCGGCAGCCAGGGGCGTCTTGTCTTCAACCCTGCAATCCAGATCGTTCACCACGGGGGTTATGCCGCGAACAAGGGGATTCAGCACGTGAAGTATTTTATTCGCTCCGGGATCACGTTTTTCCGGCAACACGGCTGGCGCTGGGTCTGATGCTGCCGGGCCCCTCGACTGGATGCGTACCCGGTGCGCAGGACAGCAGTCGCATGTTGAAAACTGATAGACTCGCGCCCGGTGCCCCGGGAAGGATTAGCTGCCGTGAATGAAATGAGACGCTCCGTTTACCTGCAGGCGATGGGTATTGATGCCTATGTCTCGCGCAGCCAGGTGCCCGGTGCGGCCGAAACCAGGCGCCTTGCGATAGTTCGGGCTGCCCCCTCCCCGATGTTGCGGCCAGAGGCGGCGTCGCCCATGGCGATGCCACATATCGAAACGGGCAGAGCCGTACCGGTCCGCACCATTGCCGCAGCCCAGCCGGCTCCCGGAAATTTACCCCCGAGGTTCAGTCTCGCCGCAATCACCTGCGGTGGCTGGCTGTGGCTGGAGGAGCTGGAAGGCGCGTCCGTTGCGCCGGAGCAGTTACAACTTGTCCAGGCGATGGCGGAGGCGCTGG
>JAOUDU010000527.1 GCA_029859085.1 Gammaproteobacteria bacterium
TGGAAAAATCGGCGGCATACTAACAAATTTACCGGCGAGTCACCCGGCGCCGCTGATCCGAAGGGCGACAGACGCTGTATACTCCACTGCCGCGGAGAATGGTGCCGGCGGCCGGCATCATTCAGCTGGCTGTGAAAGGCTGATTACTCATGCACCTGAAAAATATCGCGCATAACCTGATTCGCCCCAGGATTCACCGGGGCCGGTTTGCCAATCACCAGAAGGTCAGCCAGTTCCAGTTGAATATGCTGGGCGACAGCCTGTCCCGGCGCCTCGAGCGCAGGAGCGGTGACGCCGCGCCGCGCCGGCCGGTGCCGGTGCAGCGACTGACCCGCAAGGCCCTGCTGGCAGCCCCCGACAACACCGTATACCGCCTGGGCCATTCAACTGTCCTGCTGAAACTCAAAGGGGAGTTCTGGCTGACAGACCCGGTTTTCTGCGAGCGGGCCTTCCCCGTGCAGTGGGCCGGCCCCAGGCGCTTCCACCCGCCGCCCATCGCGCTGCAGGATTTACCGCCGATCAAGACGGTGCTGCTGTCCCACGATCACTACGATCACCTCGATAAAGCGGCTATCGGCCAGCTGGCAGACACAGTGGAACATTTCCTGGCGCCGCTGGGCGTCGGGGACCTGCTGCAGGACTGGGGCGTTGACGGTGGCAAAATCCAGCAGTTTGACTGGTGGCAATCCGCCACAGTGGCCGGGGTGGAGTGCGTGGCCACACCGGCCCAGCATTTTTCCGGCCGGGGGGCCCGGGACAGTAACAAGCGCCTCTGGTGCTCATGGACCATACTGGCTGGCGAGCACCGCATTTTCTTCAGCGGTGACAGCGGCTATTTTGCCGGCTTCCGGGAAATAGGGGAGCACTATGGCCCCTTCGACCTGACCCTGATCGAAACCGGTGCCTACGATAAAAACTGGGTCGATATCCACATGTTGCCGGAGCAGTCCCTGCAGGCCCACCTCGACCTGCGCGGCAGGTGCCTGCTGCCGATCCACAACGGCACCTTCGACCTGTCCATCCACCCCTGGTACGAACCCTTTGAGCGGGTGTATGCCGCGGCGGAGCGGGCGGGCGTTCACCTGGCCACCCCGCGCATGGGACAGGCCGTATCGCTGGCGAAGCCCCCGGCCGTGGATTTCTGGTGGCGGGAGCTGCTGGAGCCGGAGCCGCTGGCAGACTTCGGCTAGCGCGATCGGAAAGCCGCGGGCGTCATCCCCGACCAGCGCCGGAACGCCGTGCGGAAACTGCGGGCGTCGGCATAGCCGAGCTGGCCCGCGATCGCGTTGACCGTCAGCCCGGTGGAGGAAAGGTAGCGCGAGGCCCTGGCATAGCGCACTTCATCCACCAGACCCCGGTAGCTGATGCCGATACGCTGCAGGTGGCGGCGCAGGGTCCTGGCGCTGAGACTGAAATGCGCCGCCACCTGCTCCAGTGTCGGCACGCTGCCCTCCTCGGCCAGCACCAGGTCCTTGATCGCCTCCACCAGCCCCCGCTCCTCCACCAGCGAAGCCATGCCCTGGCGGCACATATCGCGGAACAGGGCGCTGTACTCCGGCTGGGGATAAGGCAGCGGCATGGCCACCAGGCTGGCAGGGAGCAGCAGCGCATTGCGCCGGCTGTTGCACAGCACGGGACAACCGAACAGGCGGCGGAATTCCTCGCCCTCCACAGCGGGGTTGTCATGGGCCATCTCGATGCCGGCGAAACGCACCGCCTCACCCACCAGCTCGTTGAATACCGACTGCAGCGACGCGACCGTGCTCTCTATTTCGAGTGCTGCGGCCCTGGCATCGGCAGCGGTGGGAAACAGGGTGAGGCAGACACAGGGTACACCCCGGTAGTCCTCTCGCGTCAGGGTATGGTGCGATGCCCAGCTGATCAGCGGCGAGAATTCGGTGACCAGTTCCAGCGCCGCGCCCACGGTCATCGCCCCCATGACCGCGTAGCCAAGAATGCCGTAGCTGGACAGCGACAGCCGCCTCCCAACCCGGATACCCAGCAGCGGATCGGTATTGCGATGGGCGATGCGAGTGTACAGTTCCAGCTCCTGCTCCAGGGTCAGGCGCTGGGCGGGATCCGCCAGCGCCCGCTCCCGGACCCCGGTACCCGCCAGGATGTCCCCGGGCTCTATACCCTGGGTTGTCTCCAGTTCACGCAGCATCAGGCGGATTTCATGGCTGTTCAGCAGCTGGCGCTGGAGCACCGCGGGCGCGTTGCTGCGGGAGCGCGAAGGGGGCATTTGAGGCCTCTACGTTGTCCGGTTTTATCCCCTCATTGTCCCCTATCGGCCCTGCCCATGCCAGTGGCCACGGCCTATGCTGGCGGCAGCCATGCAAACGGCACATAACACCAGGACAGCTAACCAGCCATGACCAGACGCTACGACGCCATCGTGATCGGGGCGGGCCACAACGGCCTGACCAATGCCGCCTACCTGGCCAAGGGCGGCCTCGACGTGCTGGTGGTGGAGAAAAACGACTATATCGGCGGCGCCGCTGTCAGCCGGGAACTGCACGAGGGCTGGATCTACTCCAACTGCTCCTACGTCTGCAGCCTGCTGCGCCAGTCCATCCACCGGGACCTGGACCTCACCCGCCACGGCCTGATGATCGTGCCCTACAGCGGCACCACCAACTTCGCCCGCAACGGCGACTACATCGCCGAGTACCCGGACCACGCGATGCAGTACCGCGAGCTGCGGCGCCACTCCCTGCGCGACGCCGATGCCTCGCACCGCTACGAAACCGACCTGATGCGCTACGCGAAGCTGATCCGCCACTTCCTGCTGCGCACTCCCGCCGACCCCACCTCCTTCCGGCCCAGGGACCTGGGCGAACTGGCATTCATGGCGAAGAAGTTCGCGGGGATGGGCGAGGAACAGGTGTACGAGTTCATCCGCTTCATGACCATGAGCGCGGGCGATTTCCTCGACGAGTATTTCGAGAACGACCTGGTCAAGACCATGCTGGCCACCAGCAGCATCATCGGCACCGCCCTCGGGGTTTACTCCCCCGGC
>JAOUDU010000528.1 GCA_029859085.1 Gammaproteobacteria bacterium
CAACCCCGGGTACTGGTGCACCGGGATTTTCACAGCCGCAACCTGATGCCCCAGGATGATGGAGCTCTCGGGGTCATCGATTTCCAGGACGCGGTACTGGGCCCTGTTACCTATGACCTGGTATCCGTGCTGCGGGACTGCTATATCCGCTGGCCGGCGGTGCAGGTACAGGACTGGGCCCTGGCCTATCGGCAGATGCTGCAGGCCCGGGGCCTGCCCGGTGCCGTCGACGCCCCCCGCTTCCTGCGCTGGTTTGACCTGATGGGGCTGCAGCGGCATATCAAGGTGCTAGGCACCTTTGCGCGCCTCTACCTGCGCGACGGCAAGCCCGCGTACCTGCAGGACCTGCCGCTGGTCATTCAGTACGTGCGGGAGATCGCCGCCAAATACGCACCGGAGGACCCCGCACTGGCAGAGTTCCACCGCTGGTTTGACCGCCGGCTGGCGCCGCTTATCGCGCGCCAGGAGTGGGGTGCCTCCCGGTGAAGGCCATGATTCTCGCGGCCGGTGTCGGCGAACGCATGCGACCCCTGACCGACCACACTCCCAAGCCGCTGCTGGAGGTGGGAGGCAGCCCCCTCATCGCCCACCACATCGAGCGCCTGGCGCGGGGCGGTTTTACCGAGCTGGTGATCAACGTCTCGCACCTGGCGGCGCAGATCACCGCATACTGCGGCGACGGCAGCCGCTGGGGCGTGTCCATCACCTACTCGGCGGAAGCCGAGCCGCTGGAGACCGCCGGTGGTATTTTCCAGGCCCTGCCGCTGCTGGGGGGCAAGCCCTTCCTGGTGGTCAACGGCGATATCTGGATCGACTATCCCTTCGCCCGGCTGCTCGGTTACACGCCGCCGGATCCGGAGTGCGCGCACCTGGTGATGGTGGGCAACCCGGCGCAGCATCCCCGCGGCGATTTCGCACTGGACGAGCAGGGCTGGGTGCGCGAGCTGGCGGCGGGGGCCACCGGGCTCACCTACGCCGGTGTGGGCGTCTACACCCCGGCTTTTTTTGCGGCGATGGCCCCCGGCAAGATGCCCCTGCGGCCGCTGCTGGACGCGGCCATCCGGCGGGGCTGCCTCAGCGGCGAGTACTACCCCGGCCACTGGGAGGATGTGGGTACGCCGGAGCGCCTGCGCAGCCTGGACGCAGCCCTGCGGGCAGCCGCCGGCCCCCTGCCGGGCGCTGGACCCCCGGCGAATAGCCGCTAGAATAGCCCCTGACAAAAACTGGAGCCTGCCATGCCGGACTACCTGATAGCCCCATCCATACTCTCGGCCGATTTCGCGCGCCTGGGAGAGGAGGTCGATGCGGTCCTGGCCGCCGGCGCGGACATCGTCCATTTCGATGTGATGGACAACCATTACGTGCCCAACCTGACCATCGGCCCGATGGTGTGCAGCGCCCTGCGCAAGCACGGCGTCACCGCCCCCATCGACGTGCACCTGATGGTCAGCCCGGTTGACCAGCTGATCGGCGATTTCGCCGCCGCCGGCGCCACCTACATCACCTTTCACCCGGACGCGTCCACCCACGTGGACCGCTCCCTGCAGCTGATCCGCAGCGCGGGTTGCAAATCCGGGCTGGTTTTCAACCCCCATCTCGGCCTGGAGGCGCTCAAGTACGTGCTGGACAAGGTGGACATGGTGTTGCTGATGTCCGTCAACCCGGGCTTCGGCGGCCAGTCCTTCATTCCCGCGACTCTCGACAAGCTGCGCGAGGCCCGCGCCCTGATCGATGCCTCCGGCCTCGATATCCGCCTGGAAGTGGACGGGGGTGTGACGCCGAAGAATATCGCCGAAATCGCCGCGGCAGGGGCGGATACCTTCGTCGCCGGCTCGGCTATTTTCAACCAGCCGGACTATCGAGCGGTGATCGCCGAGATGCGCGCGCAGCTCGCGTCGGCCTGAGCCGCCGTGTTTGCCAAGCGGCAGCCGGCATGTACAATAGGCCCTCCCCGAATCCTGGAGATTGCTGTGCCAACAGCACTGCGTAACGGCATCGAGTTGCTCTCGATGCGCGAGGTCACCCGCTGGCGATGGTAGCCAGGGCTTTGCCACGACCCGATTACGCACATTTACGCTCCGAGGACACCCGATGAATCCGCAAGAATTTGCCGCGCTGGCGGCAGACTACAACCGCATACCTGTCAGCGCCGAGGTGCTGGCCGACCTGGAAACCCCCATCAGCAGCTACCGCAAGCTGGCGGAGGGCCCCTATTCCTATTTCTTCGAGTCGGTGCAGGGCGGGGAGAAGTGGGGGCGCTACTCCATCATCGGGCTGCCCTGCAGGACCGTACTGAAAGTGTTCGGTCACCGGGCGGAGGTGTGGGTGGACGGCAGCCTGGCCGAAAGTACCGAGGTGGCTGACCCGCTGGCCTTTGCCGAGGCGTTCCAGCATCGCTACCGCACCGCGCCCCGGGAGGGACTGCCGGTGTTTCACGGCGGCCTGGTGGGATATTTCGCCTACGACACCGTGCGCTTCGTAGAGCCTCGACTGGCGGCGGGCGCGCCTCCTGATCGCCTCGGGACCCCGGATATCCTGCTGATGGTGTCCGAGGAAGTGCTGGTCTTTGACAACCTCGCGGGCACCATACGGCTGGTCGTGAACGCCGACCCCGCCGCGGAGAATGCCCTGGCGCGGGCGCAGGAGCGACTGCGCGAGCTGGTGGCGCGGCTGCCGCAGCCGATGGCGCCGCTGCCGGAAGTGGTGCTGGACGGGGCGGGCAGCGAGGAGCTGGAACTGCGGGCCGAGTCCGACTTCACCCAGGAGCAATACGAGGCGGCCGTGGACCGGGTGAAGGAGTATGTGCTGGCGGGCGATGTGATGCAGGTAGTGCCCTCGCGGCGCATGAGTGTCCCCTTCGATGCACCGCCGCTCAATCTCTACCGGGCGCTGCGCAATCTCAACCCATCGCCCTACATGTACTTCCTGGACCTGGAGGACTTCCATATCGTCGGTTCCTCCCCCGAAATCCTGGCCCGGCTGCAACACGGCGTGGTGACGGTGCGACCCATC
>JAOUDU010000026.1 GCA_029859085.1 Gammaproteobacteria bacterium
ATCGTAGCCCTGTTGGTAGCGGTCTATGTACTTTGCGATCGCCGCATCGGGCGCCTGCAGCGGCCAGTGGGGCGCCGTGTAGGCCAGGACGGCAAAAAAAGGCCGCTCCTTGTCTGCATCCGCCTTGAGGTAGTCGAGCAACTGGTCCGCGTAGAACTGGGTCGAGTAGTGAAAGTTCGCAGGCAATTGCGCCAGCGTCCGACCATCATCGAGGTAGGCGGCTTTGGCTTCCGGATCCGGGTTATAGGCGGGCCGCATATCGGCAAAATGGCTGGCGCCACCGCTCAACATGGTGAACGAGTGGTCGAAGCCCTGGCTCTGCGGACCCCGCTCGGGAGTGCTGCCCAGGTGCCATTTGCCAGACAGGTAGGTGCGGTAACCGGCATCGCGCAACAGCGTGGCGATACTCACCACACTGTCGTTGAGATAACCCTCATAACCGGGCTGGCCCTTCTGGTTGGGGGAGAGTTCCTCCGCCAGGCTGCCGAGTCCCGCCAGGTGCGGGTCCACCCCGGTCAGCAGTGCCGCCCGGGTGGGGGAACAGGCCGGCATGGCGTGGAAATTACTGAATCGCAGCCCCGCGTAGGCGAGCCGGTCCAGGTTAGGTGTGTCGATCTCGCCGCCGAAACTGCCCAGGTCGGTGAAACCCATGTCGTCGACGACAATCAGCAGCACATTGGGCGCAGCGAGGGCCGGGAGAATCGGCATGCACAACAGCAGCAATACACCTGGCCACAGTCGCAGGGGTTTCATCAGCCAGCGCAACCCACCTGTGCTTGCAAATGATGTCCGGCCGGGCCCGGGGTGGCGCCCGGCCAGGTCAGGACTCAAAAATAGTACCCGGCGGTGACACCGTACATCCTCGGCGGCGCATAGGTTGCCGTGGCACCGAGAATACCCAGGTCCAGCGAGTAGGCCTTGTACTCTTCATCCGTGAAGTTCTTGACCCAGGCACTGATCCTCAGCTTGTCCTCCATGCCAGCCCAGGTGAGCCTGGCGTTGTGCGTACTGTAGGAGTCCTGGTATGTTCCCGCCCCATTGCTCACCTCGAGGTATTGCTCGTCGTAATAAACCCCGTCCACCTGCAGGGCGATATTGCCGCCCAGCGCGTTGAAATTGTAGCGGACCAGGTAGTTCACGCTGAAATCAGGCGTGTTCGGCAGGTCCACACCATCGAGGTAGTCGATCGGCCAGTCCACCTCGAAGCCCACCGGGGTGACCTGCTGCTGGGGCGTCTGTACATTGTCGACTTCCGAATCCTGGAAAGAGGCGCCCAGCATAAGATCCCAGTTTTCGGTGGGCATATAGATGAATTCCAGCTCCCCGCCCTGATTGGTGGCGTCGGCGTTGGCCACGCTGGGGGTGCCGTTGGCGAACGTAAAGGCCTGGTAGTCCTGGTAGTCGTAATAGAACAGCGCGCCGTTGAGTCGCGCCAGGCCGTCGAGCATTTCCATCTTCATGCCGACTTCGTAGGCATAAAGCACCTCCTCATCGTGGCGGATATCGTCGAGGCCGACGTTGGCGGAGGGAGCGAAGTTACCACCCTTGATACCGCGACTGATGGAGGCGTAGGTGAGAGTACCGTCCTCCAAATTCCAGTTGAGTTGCAGGCGCCCGGCCCAGTCGCCGTAGTCGACCTTGTTCTTGTCGTTGCCGGCGGCTTTAGCAGCCGCTTTCAGGTCAAAGATATCGGGCACAAGGACGCCGTCAGAGGGAGACTGGAAGCTGGTCTTGAAATCCATTTCCTTGTCGTCCTGGGACCAGCGCAGGCCGGTGATCAGGGTAAAGCTTTCATTCAGGTCGAATTCGGTCTGGCCGAATACGGACCAGTTGCTGGAGTCCAATGTGTAGTCCTGCACCACCGCCGGATCAGTAAGTTCAGTGACATCATAGCCGAGCCCTTCGGCCACACCCGATACCGGCGCACCTTCAGTGATTACGTCGGCATCGGTTTCCATGTCCAGATAGTAGCCACCGGCGACCCAGCGAAAGGCGTCGGTTTCACCGGACAGGCGCAGTTCCTGGGAAAACTGGGTGTAATCGGCGACGGTGGTGAACTGGATGATCGGGATCGGGATACCGTCACCGTCTTCGGTATAGAACTTGTTCAGGTCGTTATAGTTGGTGATGGACACCAGGTTCATGCTGTCACCGAGCTCCCAGTCGAGCTTGGCCGTGTAACTGTTGGTGTCACGGTCCATGTAGCCGGCGTAATCGGAGTAATTCGCGAAGGGGTTGGGATGGTCGCCATCGTAGATGGTGCGGCCGGCCTCGTCCACCGGTGCAAAACAGTCCAGCTGGCTGGGGCAGAAGAATACATCTGCCGTGAATTGCTCCAGGGTCAGGCCACCGGGGGGCGGCCCGCCCTCGAGAATGACGTCGTTGGTGAACTGCTGGAACTCGGGCGGGATATACGCCTTTGCGGCGTCACCATAAGGCATGAAACTGTAGGAGCCGGTGGGCACATCGTTGTCCTTGCTGCGCTTGTACTGCAGGGTGAGCAGGGCCTTTTCGCTCAGGTCAAACTGCAACTCACCGCGATAGGCATAACCGTCCGCGCCGCCGACATCGACCCCGCTGGGGGGCAGCGGATTGCCCTCGGGGAACGGCTTGGATTCCATATACCCGTCGATTTCCTCGGTACGGCCGGCGATTCGCCCGCGGATCGAGTCAGTCAGAGCGCCACCCAGGGCAAACTCGGCGGTCTGGCGATCATAATCCCCCAGGGTGCCCTCGATATAACCGTTCAACTCCTCGTTGTCCGCGCCAACGGTCAGGTACTGGATCACACCGCCCGTCGCGTTGCGGCCGAACAGGGTGCCCTGCGGACCCCGCAATACTTCCACCCGCTCGATATCATAAAACTGGGCGCTGATCCCGTTCATGCTGGCCATATAGACATCGTCCACGTAGACAGCCACCGGTGCCTCCAGGTTGTCGGTGAAGTTGTTCTGGGATACACCGCGAATGTTGAACACTGTCAGGTTCGGGGAAAAACTCAGCATCTGCAGGCCGGGAATCTGTTCGGTGATTTCAATGGTATTGGTCACCCCCAGGGCCTTCATCTGCTCGCCGGAGTATGACGTCACCGAGATACCGACGTCCTGGATATTCTGCTCACGCTTGGTGGCGGTGACGATGGTTTCTTCCAGGACCGACGCCTGGCCAAGCCCGCTGCCAACCAGCATGGCGCTGCCAACGGTAACAGCTCTTGTGATTGCCTTTAAATGAGTCATGAGCGCTTCCTTTAGAATGTATTATTAAAGTTAAAATTATCCAGGTCAGCTTGGTAACACAGAACCCCCCGTGTCCCGGGAATATTAAAGCAGTTTTTACTCCAGCCAGCTAGACTGACAGGGAAGCTGAAAATTGCCGACAAACGAAGAGCCAGCCATCCCTATTGTCTGCACTGATCGCGCATCCTTAACCCGGCATGCCCGCCCAGAAGACTAGTATATCGGCGCCTTGGCTTCCATCATCCAAAAGGATGAGAGGCCAATCAACTCTCCAACGCACCCAGCACGATGGCACTGACAGCCGTTCGGGAAGACACTCCGACTTTCTGGAATACATGCTGCAGGTGAGTCTTGACGGTGGCGAGACTGAGGTTCAGATCGCTCGCGATCAGCTTGTTACTGGCACCCGCTACGATCAGTTCCACCACATCCAGCTCCCTGTCCGTGAGGCCGTAGAGCTGCTGCACGCTGTCACGCTCACGGTAGCGGCGGGGCAGGTAGACCGTATTGAGGGCAAATTCAAGAAAGGGTTGGAGTTTGCGCAGCAGTGCCAGCTCACTGTCGGTGAACGCCCCGAGTGCTGAGGTCCTGAGCATGGTGAGTACCGCTATGATGTCATCACCGCGACGGAAAAACATATCGGCCACATGGCGATGATGCATAGGCTGCATGAACTCCCGGTAGTAGGCTGAGGCCAGCAGTTCACTTTCGCTGAGCTGTTCATCGATGCAGGCCACGCGGGTATCGGTACCGGTAAACAAGGCCGGGTTCAGCGGGTCAAGTGCCTGGAAGTTCCGCAGGTAGCTGCGCTCCGCCGCCGGCTCGATATTGCGCAGCACCACCCCGCGGTGCTGCATATCCGCGTTCACGAGGTAGAAACCGGACGAACTCAGCGGCACCAGGTTGTTCACCAGGTCGAGGCCCTCGCGCTGGAAGCGGGTGGGATGGTTTTCACTGGTGGCGATCTGGGTCATACTTTCAGCCGATAGTACGCGGTGTCCGCCCTGGACATAATGGGTCGAATAATAACCCGGGAGCCCTATATGAGCACAGTTTCCAGCACCGCGCCTGCCAGGGTGGATGTGAACAGCCCCCTGTCCCTGTTCGCCGCCATTTACCTTGGGGTAATCGGCGCCTCGGTGTTTATCGTCCAGCCCGGGTTTATCCAGGGTCTGGTCCAGCTCTATGGCTTCAGCGAGCAGCAGGCGGGCTACACCGCCTCGGCAGAGGTCTGGGGTATCGCGTTAACCACGGTACTGATGGCACTGGGCGGGCACAATTTCAGTTGGCTGCGCATACTGCGCTGGTCGATAGTGATATTTGCACTGGGTAATTTGCTCTCCCTGGTTACCACCGCTGTCACTGCATTCAGCATAATCCGATTCCTGACCGGTATCGGCGCCGGAGGTCTGATCTCCCTCACCTTTACCATCATCGGCATCACCCGCCTTCCCGATCGCAACTTCGGCTACCTGATCATGGGCGTACTGACTTATGGGGCCCTGGGCCTGTGGGTTCTGCCCACGGCCCTGGAGACGGTGGGCATGACGGGCCTGATCGTCTTTTTCGCCCTGTTCGCCGCGAGCGGCTGGCCCTGCCTGACCCATATGCCGGATTCCGGCGTGGAGCACCTCCAGGTGGAGGAGGACGCGGTGGACCTGGCCGGTGTCTTCCGCCTGTTCGCGATTGCCGCAATGTTCACCTACTTTTTCGCCCAGGGCGTGATCTGGGCATACCTGTTCCTGATCGGCGTCAACGGCGGTGTGAGCGAACAGGGCGTCGCCAACGGCCTGATGCTGTCGCAGTTCCTGGGCATCGGCGGCGCCTTCGTGGCGGCGATGGCCGGAAGGCGCTTCGGCAGGATCATTCCCCTGGCCATCGGCATCGTCGGCGGCGCGCTGGTGCTGGTGTACCTCTACGGCCAGTTCACCGCGCTGGTCTACGCGGTGACGGTCTGCGTGTACAACTTCGCCTGGAATATGAGCCACCCCTTCCTGCTGGCGGGGATGGCCAGCTTCGACCGCCACGGTCGGGTCGTGGTATACGCTGTCGCCGCGCAGATGCTGGGCCTTGCAGTGGGCCCCGCTTTCGCCGCCTCCCTGCTGTCGGAGGGGGACTACTCACGGGTGATCAACGCCGGCATCGGCCTGTTCCTGCTGTCCTACCTGCTGATACTCATTCCGCTGATTGCCCATAAGAGGCAGGCGTCTGTTCAGGGCAGCACTCTGGCTGCAGCGGAAGTTCAAAGACGCGGATAGACCTGCTCAGAATTGCTTTGCGGCGATTCTGATACTGTCCTTTACCGAATCCAGTTCTCCCACACGGTGGGCCAGGGTAATGCAGAGCTTACCCAGAAATAGCGCTTCGTTGTCTTTTCCGACCTTATCAATTGCCTGGGCGAGCAGGTCGTACACTTGTTCCAGTTCGACGAATTCCAGGGTATTTTTCACTGTCATGCTCCTCCCAATACGCGCTGCATAGCGGCTATCACTTGCCCCGCATCAGCCGATTTCCAGCGCCCCGCGACATGACGATCGGGCCGCACCAAATAGAGGCTGCCATCAACTCCATCGTACCCCGCCCGGATATTGCCGGCAGTACCTACCAGCACTCTCCCATCCTCGCTGCCATCATAGGGGGTGACATTGATCCGCAGAATTTCCAATTGTGGATCAAACTCGCGCAGGGCGGCGAACAGATTGGCAATGTCTTCAGATAGTGCGTTCTGATCAGAAAAATGCAGGACCGTAAAGCCCGTGCCGATATGATCGAGCAGGTAGTCGTCTTCCCCCAGCCGGTGATTCAACAGGGCCGCTCCGGGTGCGGGACCCGCGTTGAAAAGTGCACCGTCAACGTCCGCCGTCGTCAGCAGACTCTGCTGGTAGGTATAGGGCTGCACCTGGCGAGGGTCGGCGAAGGGTCGGGTGAACTCCTCGGTCAGGGCCAGTTCCAGCACCGCCTTGCGCATCAGCGCATAGCCTCGGGTAGGGGGCGTCATAAAACGCGAACTCTTGCCAGCGTTGCGAAATACATCAAGGGTGGCGCCGCGCCGCTCCGGGGAATAACTGTCCAGCAAGGTATCAGCGGCACAGCCCTTAAGGACGTAAGCCAGCTTCCAGGCTGCATTGACCGCATCGGCAATGCCGTTGTTCAGGCCCCGCACCCCGAAGATCGGCACGATATGTGCGGAGTCCCCGATGAAGAACACGCGTCCGTGGCGGTAGTCTTCGAGGCAAAGGGTATTGGCGGTATAGATACTCCACCACTCCAGCTCCCACTCGCCACTGTGGCCGATCATCTCCAGGATGGCCTGCACCCGTTTGCGCACGGTTTCTTCCCGCACGGCTTCCTGGGGGTCGTCCTGCGGCAGAATCTGCCAGTCCACGCGCCAGATGTTATCCGGTTGCCGGTGCACCAGCACCGTGGCGTCAGGGTTGCCGGAGGATTCAAAGAACGAACGGCGCTCGGTGGGAAAATCGTGCAGCATGCGCACATCGGCAATCACGTAGTTGCCGGGCAGGTTATCGCCCTGCAACCGCAGGCCCAGCAGTTCGCGCACAGTGCTGCGTGCGCCGTCCGCTGCCAGCAGGTACTGGCCCCTGAGGGTGTAATCGCCTTCGGGGGTTCCGATGGACAGGGCGACACCATCGGACTCATTGTGGACGTCGAGCACCGCCGACTGCCAGCGCAGGTCGATCAGGTCGGGGTATGCGGCGGCCTTGTCGATCAGGTACTGCTCGATGAACTGCTGCTGGATGTTGTACATCGGCAGGAAGCGCTCATGTTCGCTGTGGGGCATTTCCAGCCGGTAAATCAGCTGGTCGCGGTAGTAGCAGCGCCCTTTGGTCCAGCCAAGGCCCTTGGCGAGAAAAGGCGCAACCGCGCCCAGTTGCTGCAGGGTTTCAAAGCTGTAGCGCGAGACGCAGATGGCGCGGCTGCCGTCGTTGACGGTATTTTTGCGCTCCAGTACCACCGAGGCGATGCCCTGCTGCGCCAGGGCGAGGGCGGCGATCAAACCGACCGGGCCGGCACCGGCAATAATGACAGGATGACAGACTTCGCTACCATCGAGTTCCGGTGCTCGCCGAAACGGGAATACACTATAGTCGAAGTACAGTGAATCCAGTTCTCCTCTGTCCGCCGGGCGCATCTACACTTCCGCGGAAAAACTGTCAGCGTAGCGCTCCCGCAACAGGTTCTTTTGCACCTTGCCCATCGCGTTGCGCGGCAATTCCTCCAGGAAGAACACCCGCTTGGGTACCTTGAAGTTGGCCAGCCGGAGTTTGCTGAGCTCGATAATTTCCAGCTCGTGAGGCTGGCTTTTGCCAGCTGGCACGATCACCGCGACCACTGCTTCACCGAAATCGGCGTGAGGAACCCCGATCACCGCAGACTCCAACACGCCCTCCAGGTCGTCGAGAACCAGCTCGATCTCCTTGGGATACACATTGAGGCCGCCGCAGATAATCATATCTTTGGAGCGGCCGACGATGGACACGTAGCCGTCCTCGGAAATGCTGGCCTTGTCGCCTGTATTGAAAAAACCGTCGCCGGTGAAATCGTCCCGGGTCTTCTGCGGCATCCGCCAGTAGCCCTTGAACACGTTGGGGCCGCGCACCTGCAGATCCCCCGCCTCCCCGGCGGGCAGCACCATCCCGTCGCCGCCCACTACCCGCACCTCGACGTCAGGCAGTGGTGGGCCCACCGTTCCCGCCCGGCGTTCGCCATGCAGGGGATTGGAGGTGTTCATGCCTGTCTCGGTCATCCCATAGCGCTCGAGAATCCTGTGGCCGGTGCGTTGCTCAAACCCCGCAAAAGTCTCAGCCAGCAACGGCGCGGAGCCGGAAATGAACAGTCGCATATTTCCGCAATCCGCGCGGCTGAAACCTGGCTGTGCCAGCAAGCGGGTGTAATAGGTGGGGACCCCCATCATGACACTGCAGTCCGGAAGTTGCGCCATCACCACACCGGCATCGAACTTGTCCAGCCAGCGCATGCGGGCGCCACTGAGCAGCACACAGTGGGTGGCGATGAACAGCCCGTGCACATGGAACACCGGCAGGGCATGCAGCAGCACGTCGGCAGCGGTGAAACCCCATATCTTCACCAGTGTCCTGCCGTTGCTGGCCAGGTTGGCATGGCTGAGCATGATGCCCTTGGGCCGGCCGGTAGTGCCGGAGGAGTAGAGCAACGCGGCAAGATCGTCGGCCTCACGCACCACGGTGTCAAATGTATCGGTACACCCAAGAGCACCCGCTGCCAGGCTGCCGCTGCCGTCGGCGTCCAGGGTCAGCACCCGGGTACCGCCGCCCGCAGCGGCCAGCGAATTGAACAGGGTCTCGGACTGCCCCGTGCAGACGACGATACGGGGCTCGGCATTCCCGAGGAAATACTCGAGTTCGGAGGCCTGGTAAGCGGTATTCAGCGGGTGATAGACAAGCCCGGCGCGCAGGCAGGCGAGATACAGCCAGAGCACCTGGGGAGATTTCTCGACCTGCGCGGTGACCCTGTCACCGGGGCGCGCACCCAGTCCTGTGAGGTAGTTGGCCAGGCGAGCCGATTCCCGGCGGGCATCGGCATAGCAATACCGGACCCCGTCCGCTGTTTGCAACAGGGTTGCCTGGAGATCTTCGGGAAAAGCGGCTTCAAACTGGCAGTAGAGATTGTGGTTAGCCTGGTCACTCACTGCGGGATTGGGCGCCGGTCAACGCTCAGGGCGCCAACTGGCTGTAATAGGCCGCCAGCGCCTTGTATTCGGGATCGCCGAGGTGGGCGATGGCCGCCTGCATCAGCGGATTGATACGCTCGCCGCTCTTGAAGGCCGCCAGCTGCTTCTGCAGGTAGGCCGCCTGCTGACCGGCCAGCACCGGCCACTCATCGGCAACCGGCACTCCGGCCATGCCGTGGCAGGCCTTGCAGTAACCCGACAGGCTTTCTCCCGCGCTCACCAGGGTGGCGTCGCCGTTGGCCGCGGTCGCCGGCGCCTGGGCGGAATAGTAGGCCGCCAGAGCGCCGATATCGGCATCGCTCAGGCCCGCGACAAACGGCGCCATCGCGGGATTCGCGCGGGTACCGTCCCGGAACGCGGTAATCTGGTTAGCCAGGTAAGTGGCGTGCTGGCCCGCGAGGTTGGGAAACTCCGGGCTGATCGAAACCCCCGCCTGACCGTGGCAGGCCACGCAGGCCTGGGCCTTGGCGGGCGCCTCGGCCGCCAGGGCCAGGTTCGCGCCACCCAGAATCAACATACCGGCGAAAATCCAATTTCTCATAACGGCTCACTCTCTATTTGGCGCTGGCAATGTCCGCCAGCAACTGTGCGCGATACGCCATAACCTCATTCAGCGGGTGCTGGCGCAGCGCACCCACTTCCTGCGGCGTGTAGGGCTCGAACGGCACCGTGACGCTGGCGCCGGCAAACTCCTGCACGATCCAGTTCAACACCTCCGCCAGGTCCGCATCACTCAGGGCCGAGACCGCCGAACCGGGCACCCGCACCAGGTATTCCCGCCCCGCCCCGCTGGCAAGGAAAATACCCACCTGGTCCCGCATCCGGGGCACCGCGTTGGCGCCGCTGCCATCGGGCGCATGGCAACCCTGGCAGGACATCTGGTAGTTGAACTGCGCGCGCTGCGGGTTGATATCCCCGCCCCATACGAGCGGGCCCAGCAGGGCGAGCCCCAGTGCCAGGACCAGCCTCATTTTTCCTCGAACGCCACCCCGACCACGATCGCGGTGGAACAATGGTAGGCGGCGCTGGCGGTGCCGAGGCACCAGTTGATGTCGTTGGTCTTGTCCGGGCGGTAGGGTGGCCGGTCGCCCTCGTCGCGCTGGCACAGGCAGGCGCCGCAGGAGGACTTGCCGCAACAGTCGTTGTAGGAAATCACGTAATTGCGGCCATCGGCCGGGTTGCGACAGGTGCCTATCCAGGTGACCGGGGACATCTCGGTGCCCGGTGGGCAGGTGTTTTTGGTGCCGCCGCAGCAGCTGCACAGAAAGCCGTCGATGGCGCAGTAGCGCCAGTAATCGCAGCTGGCCTCATCGCCCTCTTCCACCGGCCGGGCGGGAGTGTCGGCGGCCGCGGCCCTGGCCACCGGCAGCAGGGGGATAGTGCCCGCGCCCACGAGCAGCGTGCCCAGGCCCTTGAGTATGCCCCGCCGGGAACTGTGCTGGGCCAGTTGGCGTGTCTGTTGCTCGAACAGCTTGTCTAATAGTTTCATGCCTTGTCCGCCTCCACGTACTGTACTCCCTTGGCTTCGCCTCTTCTGCTCATATAGTCCTGGATGGAAGCCACCTTGCGTTCCTTGGCTTCAAACAGGCTGTCCAGGTGCTCCCGGGAATTGATGATGCCCATGGATGCGATCATGCCCTGCTCGTCGATCAGCACCGCGTAGGGCAACTTGGACACCCCGTAGGTCTTGCCCAGCAGCTCCGACACCACGTAGGGGAACTGCTGCAAGCCCTTGCGCTCGATATAGCGGCGATGGTCCTGGTCGTCGCCGTCGCTGGCCAGCACTACCCGCAGCCAGTCCGACTCGGCCCGGGCCGCGGACTTGAGCGCCGGCGTCAGCTCGTTGCACACCGGGCAGTCCGGCGACAGGAAGAACAGCAACTGGGATTTATCCCCCGGCTTGCCCACTTCCTCCACCGCACCCTCAAGCGTGGTGACGGACAGCCCGGGCGCCTGGGCCCCCACCGCCAGTTTCTGGTTCATCATCAGCGCACCGGCGGGGGCTACCCGCTCATAGAGAACGCCGATCTGACGGGCCAGGGCCAGGTTCACCAGCACCATGGCAATAAAACCAATCCAGAGGGCGATGTTTGACACTGCCAACCAATCCATTCAACTCTCTCCTGCCATCCACTGGGCGTTGCTGATTAACTGCTCGCTGGTTTCATAGACGAGCACCGCAAACAGGGCGACAAAAAGCGAAACGATGAGTCCGACCCACCCGGCACTGGCGGCTTCGCCCGAGGTCATGGCCAGCAGCGCCAGGCCCGCACAGACCCCATTGCGCGCGACCAGCGCCCAGCTGATGCCCAGTTGTGAGTCCGGGCCTGCGCAACCACATTGCATACCGGTTTCGCCCCGCAATACCTGGCTTGCCATCAGGCCGCCGTAGACCAGCAACAGGCCCGCTGCGACCGCAAGGCCCGCGGCGCGCGACTGCGGCAACAGCAGGGAAAGGGCAACACCCGCCTCCAGCAGGGCAACCAGCCAGACCGCCAGGCCGCCACCCAACCTGCCCACATAACGGGTCATCAGCTGACTGTAATACCGCGGCGCGCCCAACTTGTGGAAGGCCGCCTGGATGAACAGGCACACGAGGAACCATGCCAGGCCGTCACTGATGATTGCGGGCAGGGTCATGGCTTACTTCGAACCGTGCACCATCAGCGGGGTTTCCTGGCCGAATCCGCTGATGGTCCTGATAAATTCGCCATTGCCGGTGTTGTACATCTCCAGGCTCATATCGGCGGGATTGACCACCATCAACACCGGGTTCTCGCCGCGGCTGACCGCCAGGGACAGGCCCCAGGACTTCAATTTGATACGCTGAACCCGCTTTTTCGCCGCCGGGTCATACACCCACACTTCCGGCCCGCCACCCTGGTAACTGCCATCTTTGGCGTCCGGGTGCATGATGATATAGAAACGGCCCTGGTCGTCCTTGTCGATCAGGCCGATGCCACTGGGCGCCCATTTTCCGGCCCGCTCGGCTTCCGGCACCAGGTTCCAGGGCTCACCCACTTTCGCCACGGGGCCGCTGATATCCACCGGGAAGACCAGGCCGGCGACGGAGGGGAAATAAGCCGTGTTGCCGATCACCGCCGGGCGCTCGAAGATGGGTGAGGTGTCGGAATTGAAAAAGACATCGGTGCGGGTCTGCTTGGCCACGCTGCCGTCGGCCGCCAGCTCGGTACTGAGGAAACGGCCGTCCGCGCACAGGGAACTGAAACCGCGCTTGCCGGTGGGGTAGACCAGTA
>JAOUDU010000027.1 GCA_029859085.1 Gammaproteobacteria bacterium
CGCGCGCTCAAGATTGCGCCCGAGCCGGATGAACTGGTAGGGGGCGTCCTGGTTCATTGTGCCAGAGAGCATACCGGTGATCTGCTGGCAGGACTGGATAATATTATTGAGCACCGAGTGGCGCATGGAACGGGGCAGGTCCTTGTTGCTGCGGCGCGCCACGCTCAGGTAGAGACTGTTGATCCGCTCCCAGGTCTCGCTGGGCATGATCTCCCTGGTGGTCCGGATGTTTTCCCTTGCACCGGTGAGGGAGCTGATAATGGAAGAGGGGTTTTCGCGCTCGCCGAACACATAGCTGATAATGTTCTTTTCGTTCGCCACACCCGGCCGCGATGCAAAATCCTGCTCCGCACCCAGCACCTGCAACAGCAGGTCCCAGCCGGGTTGTACTTCTTTCGGCAGGTCGAGGATCGCGTTGTGCCGCACCAGGATAAGGCGGGCAGTATTCTCGGCGCGCTCAAGGAAACGCCCCAACCAGTAAGCTCTTTCCGCAGTTCTGGCTAACATTATTGCGCCTTCGTATCCACGATCCAGGTATCCTTGCTGCCGCCACCCTGGGAAGAGTTAACCACCAGCGAACCCTTGCGCAACGCCACCCGGGTCAACCCTCCCGGCGTCACGTAATGGTTTTTCCCCTGCAGGATGAAGGGTCGCAGGTCCAGGTGCCTGGGCTCGATCGTGTTGCCACACAAAGTCGGCGCAGTGGAGAGCTTCAGGGCGGGCTGGGCCATGTAATTACGCGGGTTCTTCAGGATCAACCCGGCGAAAGTATCCCGCTCCTTTTTGGTCGACGCTGGACCCACCAGCATACCGTAGCCGCCGGACTCGTTGGCCGGCTTCACCACCATGGTCGCCAGGTTTTCCAGCACGTACTTGCGGTCTTTTTCGTTGACGCAGAGATAGGAAGGCACGTTCGGGATAATCGGGTCCTGGTCGAGGTAGTACTTGATGATGGCCGGCACGAAGGTGTAGATCACCTTGTCGTCGGCCACGCCGGCACCGGGCGCATTGGCCAGCGCCACATTGCCCTTGCGCCAGGCGCGAAACAGCCCCGGGGTGCCGAGCGCGGATTCCGGGCGGAACACCTCGGGATCCAGGTAGTCATCGTTGATACGCCGGTAGATCACGTCGACCTGTGCCAGCCCGCGGATGGTTTTCATATACACCTTGTCATCGCTGCCGACCACAAGATCCGCGCCCTCCACCAGTTCCACACCCATACGCTGGGCCAGGTAGGCATGCTCGAAATAAGCCGAGTTGAACACCCCCGGGGTCATAACGACGATTTCCGGGTGTTTCACCGCGCGCGGCGACAGCGATGCCAGCATGTCGAACAGCTGTGACGGGTAATCGGCCACCGGCTGGATCGAGCTGCGGTCAAACAACTGGGGCAGGACCCGCTTGGAGATCGCGCGGTTTTCCAGCATGTAGGATACCCCGGACGGCACCCGCAGGTTGTCCTCCAGCACATAGACCGTGCCGTCGCTGTCGCGCACCAGGTCGGAACCGCAGATGTGCGACCAGACACCGTAGCGGGGTTTGGCGCCGACACACTCCTTGAGAAACTCGGGGGAGCTGTCGATGATTTCCCGCGGCAAGACCTTGTCCTTCAGGATCTGCTGCTTGTTGTAGATGTCATCGATAAACATATTGAGGGCGGTAAGGCGCTGCACCAGGCCCCGTTCCAGCACCTGCCATTCCTGCAGCGGGATGATGCGGGGGATGATATCAAGGGGCCAGGAGCGGTCGATGTTCTGACCCTCGCTGTACACCGTGAAGGTAATCCCCATTTCCTGGATGGCCAGATCGGCCGCCTGCTGCCTCGATACCAGGTGTTTTATGGTCTGTTTGCGCAGGAACTCGACGAGGCCCCGGGTAGCCGGGCGCGCCCGCCCGCCTTTGCCGATAATTTCATCGTAAAACTCGCCGGGATCGTAACCCGACCAGTCTACGGTCGAGCGGGGTCGGGCCCGACTGTAGGGCTGCGGCGATTGAATTTTGGCTTGAGCCATTGCTGATCAGTCCTCATTGCCCAGGCAACAGGTGATTCAGGATCTGCTCACACCCGATGGTTTGTGGTTTATAGGTCATACGACGGCCATTCTAAGCGGTCGGCGGCCGCTTACAAGCAATTTTCTTCAGCCACCCGCATAGTTGCAAGCATGACAAAGCGTCCCGCCGTAATGCTATGATCACCCGGACCGAAAGAGCGGTTTGCTCCGGGGTGTGGAGCGGGAGAAAAAGCAAGGCATGAAAGTAAGGACAAAATTACTGGGCACAAACGGCCAGGTGCGCGAGGGTGCCGAAGAGTTGCTGGCACAGTGGCAAACCGGGCAGGCGGACACCCTGTGGCTGGATATCGAGGGCGAATTATCCGCCGCTATACGCGCAGAATTGCAAACCCTCGGCCTGCACCAGCTGGCCATCGCCGACGTTGAACGCAAGCGCCTGCCACCCAAGCTGGAAGAGTTCAACAACAACACCTTCATTCTTTTTCGGGGCATTATCCAGCTGGACGAGGACCTGGTGCTGACACCGCAGCAGATCGGCTTTTTTGTCGGTGAACGCTTCCTGGTCACCATCCATCGCGAAGAATCCCTGAGCATCAACCGGCTCTGGTCAGAAATCACTGGCGGCTCCGCACCAACCTCCCCGGGCCGGCTGGCCCTGCAGGTAATGGACTATGCCTCCGACCGCTATCTCCAGAAGATCCTGGATTTCGAGGCACACCTGGGCGAAATGGAGGAGAGGCTGCTCAGCCGCCCATCGGACAGCGTGATGGCGGAACTGGTGGGCTACCGCTCGGAATTGCGCAAGCTGCGCCGCATATTCAACTATCACAACCGGCTGGTGACGGAAATTCTCGGCGAAGAGCCCAAATTCCTGGGTACCGGCCAGGCGGCGGACCGGCACTTGTGGCGCGCCCTTGGGGACCGCTGCGAGCGCCTGTTCAGCCTGACCAGTATGTACTACGAAATCTGCGGCGACCTGGTGGAGGGCTACATCTCGATCAGCTCCCACGAGCTCAACACCACGATGAAGATCCTGACGATCATCACGGCCATTTTCGTTCCGCTGAGCTTCCTGGCGGGCCTGTACGGTATGAACTTCGAGAACATGCCGGAACTGCACCTGGAGTACGGTTATTTCTTCGCCCTCGGTGCGATGGCTTCCACCGCCGCCGTGCTGGTGTATATTTTCAAGCGCAAGCGGTGGCTGTAGCCGGAACCGGTTTACCAGCTATTGCGCAATTCCCTTAACTTCAGGAATACCGTGGCCGGGTCCGGGTTCTCCGGCAGGTCCGGGAACGCCTCCCGCAGCCGGGCGACCACGCCGGCGCTGTCCAGCCGCATGAACGTGTTGATGCGCCGCTCCAGCGCCATATCGGACACCAGCGCCCGGTTCGGGTCCTGGGTTTTCGCCTGCTCCAGCAACCTCGCGGCCTCCTCGTTGCCCGGCTCCCGGTCCAGGGTAAAGGCCAGGTTGTTCGCCAGGTAATCGTGGCCGGGGTATATCAGGGTGTGGTCCGGCAACTGGGCGAGCTGGTTGGCGAAAGTCGAGTAAAGTTCCCGGGGATGGCCGCCGTGGTGGCAGTTGCCGGCGCCGGCATTGAACAGGGTGTCGCCGCAGAACAGCGCGGGCGTATCGGTGTGGGACAGCACGCAGATGTGGCACATGGTATGGCCGGGGGTATCCAGGGCCTCCAGTTCCACCGTCCTGCCGATCTTTATGACATCGCCGGCCTGAAGGCCGCGGTCGATACCGGGTATCGAGTTGCGGGCGTTGGCATGCGCCAGCAGGCGGGCGCCGGTAGCGGCGATCAGGGCAGCGTTGCCGCCCGTGTGGTCATGGTGTTCGTGGGTGTTGAGCACCTGGGTGATTTGCCAGCCCAGTTCCCGCGCCCGGGCCAGGCATTTTTCGTGGTCCAGCGGGTCCACAGCCATGGCCTCGCCGGTTTCACCACAGGCGATCAGGTAGTTAAAGTTGCGGTAGGCGTTTCCTGTCCATATCTGTTCAACAATCACTATCGGGCTCCTCGCTTATTCCTGTGGGGATGATAGCAGGCAATTTGCCAGCGGTAACGGGCCGACTCGTCAAGCGCCCTGGCGCTGAGCTGCACAAAAATGATGTGGTACGGTCACATTCACGGTTGCGGACCTTGTCGAAAAAAAGCAGGAATTCGGGCTGCTATTGGACGGCGTCTCCCGCTGACCGCAAGGGCAGCGACCAGGTCAGGCGGGCTCCTCTGCGAACACCGGCCAGCGCTCCGCGATCGAACCCCCATCGTACACCGCGATATCCCCGAACTGCAGGAACACGAACTCGCTCTGGGTCGGCCGCAGGAACACCCAGTCATCGGGCTTCAGGTGAATATTGCGCGACCCGTTCAGCATTTCCTGGTTGGTGGAGCGGCCGAACAGGCTGTTGTATACCAGGCCCCGGGGTGATTCCGGTAGCGCTTTCCAGTAGCCGCCGTAGGTGAAAAAGGTGCGGGCCCGGTTGGGATCCCACAGCGACTGCACCGCCCCCAGGTCGATGCCGGGGATCTCCAGGGTATCCAGGCTCTTCAACACCGGCGTGGCGATATAGCAGGCGGCCTCGTGGTCAGCCAGCGTGGGCAGGTCGAAATCCGTCGGCTTCACCAGGCAGGAACCCGCCGCCAGTTCATTGAACGGATAGCTGCCTGCGTTGTACATCTGGTAGGTGGGGCTGCCGCCGGCATTGAGCAGTACCTCCGCGGGCCAGCGGGACCCGAGGTGTGACTTCGCCACATCGAGGTAGTGCTGGTAGACGGCCATCGCCTTGTCCCGGTAAGCCTCAGCACTGCCCACCGGCATCTTCACGATATGGGGTTCATAGCCCATGAAGCCGCTGAAACTGAGATGCCGCGACTGCGTGACCAGGTCCAGCATCTGCACCAATTGTTCATCGGTCCTGACTCCACCGCGGTGCAGGCCCACGTCGAGCTCGAAGCACACCGGCATATCCTGCGCCAGGGACTGTGCCAGCGCATCGTACTGGGCCACCCGCTGCGGCGTGTCCAGCAGCCAGCGCAATTGCCGCGAGGGATTGAAATCGCCGCCGGCGAACTGGCGGTAGAAATTGTGCGCCGCCACCACGGGCATGGGCTTGCCCAGCAGGATATCCGCACCCGGGAACTGTGCCGCCACCTGGTTGATGAAAGGCTGGTGGAACAGCATCAGGCGGTTGCTGCCCGAGGCCTCCATCACCGCCCCCAACAGCGGCAGCGAGGGCAGTGACTTCGCGACTATCCGGTAATTGAAGCGGCCGTCCACGTGGCCGCACAGGGTCCGGATATTCGCCAGCAGGCGGCTGCGGTCCACCACCAGCGTGGGCTTTGCCAGTTGCGCACTGTCGAGGGCTGCGCCCAGGTCCCGGAAATACGGCGCGTGATCGGCCCCCTGCTCACCCGGGCGCAGCAGCCAGCCCAGCCCCAGCGCCGCGGCGCTGCCGATAATCAGTGACCGGCGCTTCACGAGTTGCCCCCGGATTCATCGAACAGGCCGGCGAGGTAGGGATTGAGAAAGCGGCCCCGCGGGTCCATCTCCCTGCGCACTGCCGCGAAGTCATCCCAGCGCGGGTAGAGCTGGCGGAAGTCCTGTTGCTGCAGGGTGTTGAGTTTGCCCCAGTGGGGACGGCCGTGGTACTTGCGGAAAATCGGTTCGATGGTCCTGAAATAGGGTTTGTAGTCCTCCTCGAAAAACCGGTGTACCGCTATCGAGCAGCAGTCGCGCTGGTAGAACGGGCTGAGCCATATATCGTCGGCTTTTACGAAGCGCACCTCTATCGGGAAAAAAACCTCCGGATGATGCGTTTCCAGCGCCTCGCGAACCTCCCGCAGTGCGGCCAGGCCGTGCTCCCGGGGCAGGTGATATTCCATTTCATTGAACCGCACGTTGCGTTCGCTGGCATAGTTTTTCCAGGAATTCTCCACGGTGACTTCGTCGTCGAGGGTTTTCATATAGCTGCCCAGCACAAGCTGGCGCAGGCGCGGCGTGCGCTCGAGCCAGTCGCGGGCCAGCTGCAGGTCGCGGGCACCCTCATTGCCGTCGAGTCGCTCGGTGGAACTGACGGGGTCATCGGTGATGTCGTGGCTGTCGGTAAAGCCCATCCCGGAAAAAGGCACGTAATAAAACTCGAAGTTGCGGTGCCTGTCGGCCTCGCTGTCGGCTATCGCCAGGATTTCGTCGAAGTCGCGCCAGATGGTTTCGCGCCGCAGGCGATAGGGCGCCACATTCTGCAACCTGACCCGGGTGATGATACCCAGCGCTCCCAGGGACACCCGCGCCGCCTGGAACAACTCGGGATTGCGCTGGCGATCGCAGTCCACCAGTTCCCCCCGGGCGTCCACCAGTTGCAGGCCCTCGATAAAGGTGGACATACAGCCGATGCCCGCGCCGGTGCCGTGGGTGGCTGTGCTGAGGCTGCCGGCCAGGGTCTGCTTGTCGATGTCCGGCATATTGACCAGGGCCTGGCCGGCCCGCTCCAGTGGTGCGCCGATATCCCCCAGGCGACTGCCTGCCCACAGGGTGGCCTGGAGGGTTTTCCGATCGTAGGACACGAGGCCGCTGAGGCGGGAGAGAGATACGATAGTGCCATCGGTGGGCACCAGGGGCGTAAAGGAGTGCCCCGCCCCGACAGCCCGGATCGTACCGCCGGCGCCGGCGATGATTTCCTGCAATTCCGCTACCGAGGCCGGCGCCAACCGCGCTTCAGGCAGGCACTGCTGCGAACCCGACCAGTTGCGCCAGGGCAGGCGGCGCTGTCCGTCGGCGGCGGCGCCAGCCATTGCCTCCGGCTGCGCCCTCACCCCCGAACCCAGCGCCGCGGCGACCAGCGCCGTGAGCATTCCCCTGCGATTGAGCATAGCCCTACTCCCCCGTCGCCATGAACTCGATAAGGGCCTCGAACTGCGCGACGTCGCAATCCATGCACAAGCCGAAGGGCGGCATGCCCCCGAAGCCATTGACGACATTGTCCACCAGGGTATTCATACCCTTGGCCATGCGCGGCGCCCAGGCGGTACTGTCGCCGGTCAGTGGCGCGCCGGTGGCGGCCACCGTGTGGCAACTGGCGCAGCTGCGCCGGTAGATGGCGGCAAGCGCCGCGTCCGGCGGTTGCAACGCGCGGCTGGCCGCCTCGGCGGCGGGCGGTGGCGACGGGCCATCACCGCAGGCACAGAGCAGGATCAGGCAGGTGCCGATAACCGATTGCGCGAGTATTTTCTGAAAATGCATGTGAGGTATCCTGGCTGTGGTGCGTGACGCTGGTGAAATTGCATGGCGCGCAATGGATATTGTCCCATACCGGGGGCGGCCGAAAAAATACCCGATAAAACGGGGCAGGCCCTTCGGCCCTGCAACTGACGCCCGCTCCCGGGTCGTATTCATTCGACCTGGCAACCCCACCACTGGTCCAGCATAGTCCCGATTGTATTGGGCACCACCAGGTGGGCGGCATACCAGGTGTGCAGGCAGCGAATCCGCGTGCCGTCGGCGATACCGCCAATGCCCTTGTCGTTCAGCACCTCGCCAAATCCCAGCGCCTGCAGCCGCCGCAGGCTCGCTTCCGGGATATGGCTGGCGCGCAGTGCAATATGCGCCCGGTGATCAGCCCGCATCTGCCGCTGCAAGTCGGGGTCCGCATCGACCCGGCGCTGGAACTGCCGGATCAACCCCCCCGCCTCCGCCTGGTCGATGCGATAGCACAGGTCCCTGTCCACCAGCCAGTACAGCGTCGGGAAGGGCTTGTCGGCCACCAGGGAGGCGACGCGGATAACCATCGGGGCGCCATCGGCGTGCGCCACCGCAACGGCTTCCAGGCCGCGCGGCTCCCGACCCAGCAGGCTGGCTACCTGGGCGCGCAGTTCGGCTGTTATTGTCAAAACGTCCGGTCCCCGGCCTGATCCAGTGGGGATTCTACGACAAACCCCGGACGGTATACGACTGTCCATTCGATCCCCCGCGACGCCGGCGCTTGTCCATGAATTGACAAAGTCCCGGTGAAACCCTAGAGTCCGCCCCGAACCAGGTGCCCACCGCGGTTGCTGCAACATCTGCAATGACCACTGGGTGGGTTAAATGGGAAGTGTGGTAGGCCCCTGGCCAATCCACCGCTGCCCCCGCAACGGTATACAGTCCCCGACTGTGAGCCCGATACCTGCCTGGCGATACGCAACGATGGAGCGGAGGGCTTCACAAACGGTTGCCCCATGCCCGACGGCATGGCGTTTCCAGGATTCCTCCCTCATTGCCGCTCCCGACAGGCTATTGAGGATTCCCGATGAACACGTCTCCCCCCGCAGCGCAGCTCCTGCACGGAACGCTACTGGCAGTGGCGCTTTGCAGCTGGCACAGCGCACAGGCGGCAAACGCACTGGAGGAAGTGGTCGTCACCTCTTCCCGCATTCCGATGCCCCTGCGTGAAGTCGGCACCTCGATCTCGGTAGTCACCCAGGAGCAGATAACACAGCTGGGCTTCACCTCCCTGTACGATGTGCTGCGCACCCAGCCCGGCATCTCCGTCACCAACACCGGCGGCGCCGGCAGCGCCGCGGCCCTGCGCATCCGCGGGGAGGAAGGCTACCGCACCCTGGTGCTGCTGGATGGCATCGACATATCCGACACCTCCGGCCCCCAGGTCAGCCCCCGCTTCGAGCAGCTGATGAGCTCCGGGGTGCAGCGGGTCGAGATCCTGCGCGGCCCCCAGGGCCTGATGTACGGCGCCGACGCCGGCGGCGTGGTCAATATCTCCACCATCGCGCCGACCACAGGCCTCGGCGGCGAGCTCAGCGCAGAGGGCGGTCGCTACGGCAGCCGGCAGCTGGCGGGCAATGTCGGCGGCGGCAACGACACCGTGGACTTCAACCTGTCAGGGGCGGATTTCCGGACCGACGGCTTCAACGCCCGCTCCACCGACACAGCGCTCAGGGACGACGACGGCTACGACAACACCACCGCCAACGCCCGCCTGGGTTATAACCCCACGGACAAACTGCGCCTGACTGTTGTCGGTCGCAGCGTCGATGGCAAAAACCATTACGATGACTGTTACACGGCGGACACCTATGAACCCACCGACCGCTGCAGCGACGAGTATGAACAACAGGCCTGGCGCGTGGCGGCGGATTACGACGCCGGTTCTTTCACCCACCAGCTCGCCTACAACGGCAGCGACACGGACCACAGCTTTTACTCCGCCGGCGAGTCCGGCTTCAGGGCCCGGGGCGAACTGGAACGCACCGGCTACCTCGGCAGCTTCAGTGCCGGCGATGCCCTGCGGCTGGTCTACGGTGTCGACCTGGAAACGGAATCCCTCGATGACGGCTCCACCGACGCGAGCCGCAACCAGGACGGCTATTATTTCGAGTACCAGGGCGGCTTCGGCAATCGCCTGTTCGTGACCGCGGGCACCCGCTACGATGACAACGACGACTTCGGCAGCCACACGTCCTACCGGGTGAGCGCCGCGTGGCTGTTCGCGCTGGCCGGGGGGGAGCTGAAGCTCAAGGGTGCTTACGGCACCGGCTTCCGCGCCCCGAGCCTGTATGAGATCGCCTACAACTCCGGCGATTTCGCCTACCCCCCCGCGTCGGACACCACCCTGAAGGAAGAGCAGAGCAAGGGGTATGACGCCGGCCTGTCCTGGCTGGCCGCCTCCGGCCTCTACCTGGAGGCGGTATATTTCGACCAGAAAATCGAGGATGAGATCTACTTCGACCTTGCGGACTACTCCGGTTACCTGCAGCGCAGCGGCGCCACCGATTCCAGCGGCGTCGAGCTGTCCGCGGACTGGCCCCTGCTGGAAACCCTCTCCCTGAGTGCGAACTACACCTTCAACGATACCGCGACCAGCACGGGCGACAGCCGGCCCTACCGGCCGGAACGCCTCGCCAACCTCGGCCTGAACTGGCGTACCCTGGCGGGCAAGCTGCTGCTGGGGGCGGCCTGGCGGCTGTCCGAGGACGCCCGGGATATCGACGGCGCGCAGCTGGACGATTACCAGCTGCTGGAACTGAACGCCAGTTACCAGTTGCTGCCGGGCCTGCAACTGTACGGCCGCCTGGAAAACGCGCTGGATGAGGACTACCAGGAAGTTCCCACCTACAATACCAGCGGCGCCGCCGGCTATGCCGGGGTGAGATACTCCTTCTAGGATCGCAGCTATGGACAAAACCGATAAGGACGCCAAACACAAGGCGGCCATGCAGAAACAAAAAGCCAACGTGGACGCGAGTATCGCGGCGGCGGACCTGGAGCGCGGGGTTGCGATCCTGCTCACCGGGGACGGCAAAGGCAAGACCAGCTCGGCTTTCGGCATGGTGATGCGCGCACTGGGTTACGGTCACAAGGTGGCCGTGGTCCAGTTCATCAAGGGCGAACAGCTGTCGGGGGAGGAAATCTACCTGAAAGAGCAGTGTCCGCAGGTGGCCTTTTACCAGATGGGCACCGGCTTCACCTGGGACACCCAGGATCGCAGCGCGGATATCGCCGCCGCCGAGCGCACCTGGGCGGTCGCCAAACCGATGCTGCAGGATCCGGCTTTCGACCTGGTGGTGCTCGACGAGCTCACCTACATGATCGCTTTCAAGTACCTGCCAGAACAGGACATCATCGAGGCCATCCGCAACCGCCCCCCGGGCCAGAGCGTGGTGGTGACCGGGCGCGGCGGCGGCAAGGCGCTGCAGGAGGTGATGGATACCGTGTCCGAGGTGAAAGAGATCAAGCACGCCTACCGCGCGGGCATCAAGGCGCGCAAGGGCGTGGATTATTAATCGACCCGGCAATCGACCCGCCCGCCAGCGCCGCCGCGGGACCCGGCTACTGCTGGTCGCCCTGGCCATCGCCCTGCCGCTGTCCATCCTGCTGGGCCTGGCCAGCGGCGCGGCCAGCCTCGGTCCCGGCGATATCGCCGCCGGGCTGGCGACCACGCTGACGGGCGAACGCCCCGACCAGGCCGCCCTGATTGTCGGGCAGATACGCCTGCCGCGGGTGCTGCTGGCGGCGTTGATGGGAGCCATACTCGGTATGAGCGGCGCCGCCACCCAGGGCCTGTTCCGCAATCCGCTGGCGGACCCCTCCCTGATCGGGGTGACCGCCGGCGCCTCCCTCGGCGCGGCCCTGGTCATCGTGCTCGGGGGCGGACTGCTGCAGGGCTACACCGCGCTGACCGCGGTCTCCATCGGGGCCTTCGCCGGCGGCGCGGTCGCGGTGGTTTTCGTCTACCGGCTGGCGACCTCTCCCAGCGGCACCTCGGTCGCCACCATGCTGCTGGCGGGCATCGCGATCACCGCGCTGGCCGGGGCCCTGGGCAGCCTGCTGGAGTTTCGCGCCGACAACGACATGCTGCGGCGCATCTCCCTGTGGAAAATGGGCGGTATGGACGGGGCCAACTACCCCCGGCTGGTGCTGGCGACGCTGGTCGGCGCCGCGCTGCTGGTCGCCCTGCCCCGTTATGCCGGCACCCTCAACGCCCTGCTGCTGGGCGAGTCCGAGGCGCGCCACCTGGGCATCGACGTGGACCGGGCCAAGATCGCGCTGATCGCCTGGGTGGCGCTAGGGGTGGGCACTTCGGTGGCGCTGGTGGGCACCATCGCCTTTGTCGGGCTGGTGGTACCCCATATCGTGCGCATGCTGGTGGGACCGGACCACCGGGTACTGCTGCCGGCCTCCGCCCTGGCCGGTGCCGTCCTGCTGGTGGCGGCCGATACCCTGTCCCGGGTCGTCGTCGCACCCACGGAGCTGCCGGTGGGGATCATCACGGCGATCATCGGCGTGCCGTTTTTTATCTCCCTGCTGCGCCAGCGCCACCACTATGGCATGCAACCTTGAACGTGCTGCAACTGGAAGGTGCCGGCGCAGCCCCCTGGGGCCCACCGCTGCTGGACGATATCAGCCTGGCGCTGGAACCGGGGCAGGTTCTCGGCCTGGCGGGTCCCAACGGCGCCGGCAAGTCCTCCCTGCTGCGCCTCATCGCCGGGGACATCCCGCTGGCCGCCGGCCGCCTGCAACTGGGAGGCAAATCCCGCGACCAGTGGCCGCGCCGGCAACTGGCCCGGCGCCTGGCCTACCTGCCGCAACTGTCACTGCTGAATTTCCCGTACACGGTCGAGGAAGTGGTGGCACTGGGCAGAATGCCCCACGACACCGGGTTGGCAAT
>JAOUDU010000028.1 GCA_029859085.1 Gammaproteobacteria bacterium
CTCATTGCCAAGGCCGGAAGTCACCCACACCGGGCCGTACACCGGATCGTTTATATTTGCCCCACGACCGGGGTGCGGCACTTTCTCCGCATCGACCAGCGCCACGATCTTGCGATCCTTGGAGTCAACCACCGCTATCTTGTTGGACTGGTTGGCCGCTGTCAGGAAGTAGCGCTGGGTGGAATCCCAGCCGCCGTCATGCAGGTAGCGCGCCGCTTCCAGTTCGGTCACAGTGAGTGCGTGCAGGTCGCTGTAGTTCACCAGCAGGATCTTGCCGGTTTCTTTCACGTTGACGATGAATTCCGGATGTTCGTGGGAAGCCACAATGGCGGCCACCCGCGGTTCCGGATGGTATTCCTGTGTGTCGACGGTCATACCGCGGGTCGATTCGATCTTGATCGGCTCCAGGGTGTCGCCATCCATCAGCACATACTGGGGCGGCCAGTAGGCGCCGGCGATGGCGATCTTGTCCTCATAGCCCTTGTACTTGGAGGTTTCAACCGAGCGACCCTCCAGGCCTATCTTGATCTCCGCCACCACCTGGGGAGGGTTCATATACAGGTCGATCATGTCCACCTTGGCGTCGCGGCCGATAGTGAACACGTAGCGGCCGGAATGGGACGAGCGGGAAATATGCACTGCGTACCCTGTCTTCAGGATCGCGACGATTTCCTTGCTGTCGCCATCGATCAGCGCCACCTCTCCCGAGTCACGCAGGGTTACCGCGAAAATGTTGTCGATATTGAACTTATTCTGTGGCTTCGTGGGCCGCTTGTCGGGCGGCACAATCACCTTCCAGGAGTCTTTCATCTCTTTCATGCCCCACTCGGGTGGCGTGGGCGGGTCGTGCTGCAGGAATCGGGCCATGATGTCGATCTGTTCATCTGTGAGCTCCCCCGAGGTGCCCCAGTTGGGCATCCCGGCTGGGCTGCCATAGTTGATCAACACCTTGAGGAAATCGGTGCCGCGCTGCTGGGTGATGTCAGGGGTGAGTGGCTTGCCCGTCGCGCCCTTGCGCAACACACCGTGGCAGCCGGCGCAGCGCTCGAAGTAGAGCTTCGTGGCGATCTCATATTCCGCCTGCGTCATATCCGGTGCCCCAGGGGTTATCACCCGCTTGAGGTCCTCCGCGGGAACGGGTGCGCCCTTGTAGGCCATTTCGCCGGGAGTGACCCCCGGGTGATCTGTTTTTTCCTGGGCAAGCAATGCAGCTGCCGACAGGGTCAACCCGGCAAACACCGCCGCCATCGGCAGGAGTCTTCCCCGGCTCTTGTTTGATGTTGTCATTGTTCTATACCCCTCGGGATTTGCGGTTTCATGTTACAAGTTGCAGGGTAGGCCCACGCTCGAAAACTGCCTTGACACAGGTCAACCAAAACTGTGGAAAATACTCAGGTATCCGTGGCAATAACACCGCGGGACTTATTTTCCCGGGTTTCGCGTTTCTTGCGCTTGTCCACCAGCGGCGGGCATTGGCGGTCGTCCCAGTAGGTGACCTGGCACTCCAGGCAGTAGTGGCACTCGTTGTCGATAATTTCGCCGGTGGGCTTGATGGCCGCGATCTGGCACTGGTGGGCACAGGCCTGGCAGGGTTTGCCGCACTCTGGCCGCCGGCGCAGCCAGTCGAAGATGCGAAAACGGGTGATAAAGCTCAGGCCGGCACCCAGCGGGCAGAGGTATTTGCAAAAAAACTTGCTGTTGACGGCTGACACCGCCAGCAGCGCCAGGGCGTAAACCACAAACACCGGCTCGCGCATGAAACGCAGGATGAAGGTGGTCTTGAACGGTTCCACTTCCGCCAGCCGGGCGGCGCTCACCATGGAATCAAGGGACAACCCCACCAGCGCTATCAGGATGAAATACTTTATCGCCCACAGGCGCTCGTGCACCATCTGCGGCAGCCTGTACCCCTCGAAGCCCAAACGGTTGGCCAGCTTGCTGATCAGGTCCTGGGCGGCCCCAAAGGGGCAAAGCCAGCCGCAATAAACCCCCCGGCCCCACAGCAGTATACTGACTGCGACAAAACCCCATAGTATGAACACGACCGGCTCGATCAGCAGGGTATCCCAGGAGAAACCACTGGTAAGGCTGTGGAAGAAGGCCAGCAAGTTGATCACCGACAGCTGGGCCGAGCAGTAGAAACCTATAAAAAATACTGTGAACAGCAGGTAGGTCACCCGCAGGCGGTGAAACAATACCGTGTGTTCCACCAGCCAGTCCTGGAAAAACAGGATAATAAGCAGTAACAGCAGGGCCAGTGCGATCACGCCCAGCTCAAAAGTTCGGTCCTGCCACAGTTGTTTCCAGGGAGGTTCATCAGCCATCGGGATTTCAGTCTCGCCGGTCCCAAGTCCGGGCGTTGCAGGAGAACCACCGCGGGGAATGCCGTAGGCGTTCGCCACCCGCTGCACGGAATTATTGACAGAACTAGTCAGAACCATGGTGGTGATCGTGGCACCGGTGATACCGTCTATGCCCACGTAACCCGGCCGTCCCCTGGCGCCTACCCGAATCCGGTCGGTGGATTTTTTGCCTTCGAACTGGTCGATAAAACGGTGCAGGTCCTGGTCGGAGATGCCGATAACCAGGATCGGTTCCTCGTGGTGGAGGATGTCCACGCCCTTGATCAGCCCGTCTTCCCCCAGGCCGACGACGGCGTTGATCGGCTTGCCGGAGTAAGCAGAGATGGGCGCCAGCTCCTCGGTACTGAAGGCATAGCCCAGAGTGCCGCGGTCACCGCGGACCAGGTAGGCCGGTGTCTTGCCATTGAGCGGGGTGGCGGTCCGCGCATCGGGGTAAACCCGCTGGATTTCGGCCAGGGTCAGCTCGACGGCCCAGGTGCAGGCCGGCGCGGCCAGCAGGGCCAGTGCCAATAGCAGGAGCGGGAGTTGGCGAACTGGCATGTTGTTTTTCCGCCCGGAAGCGCCCTGGGGCACACCTGTGTATGGCCATCCATGCTATTCCCTGCAGCGCCATGAGCCGTTGATCTGTGTCAAGTCGGGGCTGTCTATTGTGCGCTTTCATGGGGCATGGCTATGGTGCAACTTTTCTGCGGTTTGCTGGTGATCGTCCCGATGGCGCATGCCGCCAGCGTTTCGGACGCCGTGAATGAACGCATACCCGTCAGCAGGGCTGCGCTGGAGGCGCACTGGCATCTGGACTGCGCTGCCGGCTGGGCGAAACTGGCTGGAGCGGGGGCGCGCGCACCGGCGGCGGGACCCTGTGGAATTGCCAGCGGACTGCGCGATGAGCTGGAGCGTTGCGCCTTTATCTACCAACCCCCGGGGGGAAGTGCCGAGGCGGGTTGCCGGGATTACCGGGGCGCCGTCGATGTGCTGGATTCAATGGGATCGGGGGCAATCTGCAACCGACTGGTGAAGTTCCTGGCCGCCCAGCCGGACTGCCCCGACAACCCGCCGGAATAAATGCCTGATCATTGTGGTTGGTTATTAGCATTCATTGACGAGGATCAATAAATGCACCGCAAGAGGGAGTAGCATGACCCAACATGGTGCGCATTGAGCCGTGTTTCAGTTTTGGTGTGTAAGGAGAAAGACAATGTCAGACCAGGACCCCCTTGAATCCGGCCCGGTGCCGATGATGCAAAAACTTCTGGATAACCCGTTCCTGTTGCTGTTCCTGGGGGTGGCTACCCCCGCGTTGTTATACCTGGTATGGGGAATAATGGAGATTGTCACGGTCCCCGCTCGCTGAGCGACTGAACAAGAATAAAGAGGGTTTAGAGTATGTCCAGCCTGTCACCTCCCGCCAGAAAACTCTGGTGGAACGAGCCTATACACAAGTCCGAGTTGTTGTGGATTTCCCTGGTTTTTGTCTGGGGCATGGTCATGACTTTCATGATGCCCTACTGGCATGTGGTGGGAAAGCAGAACCTGGGCAACGAGACATACAAGACCACCCCGGCCAAGTTCCAGGAGGCCACCCAGGCCTTCGTCGACAAGTTCACGGTGCGCACCGAGGGTCCGCGCAATCACCCGGTAGTGGCGCCGCCGGCGGGGAGCGATGTATACATGCTGGGCCGCCTGTGGGACTGGTGGCCCACGCTTGAGCTCAAGAAGGGCGAAACCTACCGTTTCCATCTTTCCTCCCTCGACTGGCAACACGGCTTTTCCCTGCAACCGGCCAACATCAATATCCAGGTGGTGCCCAACTACGAGCACGTGTTCAGCCTGACCCCTAACGCGGCGGGCGAGTACTCCGTCATCTGTAATGAGTATTGCGGCATCGGTCACCACCTGATGATCGGCAAGATATTAGTTGTGGAATAGGGGAAGGGACATGGTTAATACAGTATTCAGGACTTGCCCGGACACCGGCCTCAAATTCAATGCCCCTGCAGAAAAGCTGATAAAGGCCAACGCGGTGGCCGCCGTGGTGTTCCTGCTGGTAGGCGGCATCTTCGGCCTGCTGGTTGGCCTCACCCGCTGGCAGGCGGTGCACCTGCTGGGCGCCGAGGACTTTTACATGGTCCTCACGGCCCACGGCATCAACGTACTCATCTTCTGGATGATCTTTTTTGAAATTGCTGTCCTCTACTTCTGCTCTGCTGTGCTGCTGGGTTGTCGCTTGGCGACGCCGGCGTGGGCATGGACCGGCTTTGCACTGATGGTAATCGGCGCGGTGATGAACAATGTGGTTGTCTTGCAGGGCAACTCCAGCGTCATGATGACGTCGTATGCGCCTATGGAAGCCCCCCCGTTGTTCTACCTGAGCCTGATTCTTTTTGCGGTAGGTGCACTTATCGGCTGTTTCGTGTTTTTCGGCACCCTGGTGGTCGCGAAAAACGACAAAACCTATGAGGGCTCCGTGCCCCTGGTGACTTTCGGTGCGATCACCGCGGCGATTATCGCTGTATTTACCATCGTCAGCGGCGCAATCATCCTGGTGCCCACCTTCCTGTGGAGTGTGGGCATTGTCGGGGAGATCGATGCCCTGGCCTACCGGCTGATATGGTGGGCCTTTGGCCACTCCTCCCAGCAGATCAATGTGGCGGCCCATGTGTCCGTCTGGTACGCGATCGCCGCCATCCTGTTCGGCGCACGGCCGCTGTCGGAAAAAGTGAGTCGCACCGCGTTCCTGATGTATATCCTGTTCCTGCAGATCGCCAGCGCCCACCACCTTCTGGTGGACCCGGGGGTCACTTCCAACTTCAAGATGTTCAATACCAGCTACGCGATGTACCTGGCGGTGATGGCGTCCATGGTCCACGGCCTTACCGTGCCGGGTTCCATCGAGGCGGCCCAGCGCGCCAGGGGACACAGGGCAGGCCTTTTCACCTGGCTGCGGAAGGCGCCCTGGGGAAACCCGACCTTCTCCGGCATGTTCATTTCGCTGGTGGGGTTTGGTTTTCTCGGTGGTATTACCGGGGTCGTGATGGGGGCCGAGCAGATCAACATCCTGGTGCACAACACACTGTATGTGCCCGGCCACTTCCACGCCACCGTGGTGGTGGGGTCAACCCTGGCCTTTATGGCACTGACCTACTGGCTGGTACCGGTGTTGTTCCGGCGCGAGATTATCTTCAAGGGCCTCGCCCGCTGGCAGCCCTACCTGTTCGGCCTGGGTATGTCCGGCGTGTCCCTGTTCCTGATGGGCGCCGGCACCCTGGGTGTGCCACGCCGTCACTGGGATATCGGCTTTGCCAGCACTGGCGGGATCACCCACGAGTTCCCGGCGGCTGCCTATACCATGCTCGCCCTGAATGGTATGTCGGTAATTGTTGCGGTCATAGGCGGCGCGGCTTTCTGCGTAATCATCGTCGGCACACTGCTCTTTGGGAAAAAGCTCGGCGACCAGAAGATGGACCAGCCCTGGATCGCCAGGCCCGTAACCGATGAGGAATACAACGCCAATGGCGGCAGTGCCTTCGCCATACCCGGCACCCTGGTACTGGCGATGGTATTCTTTGTCAGCTTCGCCCTGTATTACTTCATCAACTGGAAATACCTCGGCGAAACCTGGGGTATCGGTTAGGTCCTGATTCTTCACAGCAGGTCACCATGCAGAAGTTTTCCTGGCCGGCCTTTGCCGGCCTTTGTTTTCTAGTGGGAGCCGCCATTGCGCACGCCGCTCCCGATCCTGTCGAATTCAGCCGGGAACAGGCACTGGCCAAAAGCCAGGGGGCCATTGGCAAAACCCTGGCGGGAGTAACACTGACCGCGCCCGGTGGGCGGCAGGTGGCGGTGGAGGACTTCCGTGGGAAGCCGTTGGTGATCAGCCTGATTTTTACCAGCTGTCACCATATATGCCCCAGTACTACGGTGTACCTGCAGCAGGTGGTCCAGAAGGCGCGCTCAGCACTGGATGCAGATGCTTTCCAGGTAATCACGGTCGGTTTTGACACTGCCAATGACACTCCGGAGCGCATGGCCGAATTTGGCCGGGTCAATGGTGTGACCGACCCCCGCTGGCAGTTCCTGGCAGGCGACGCGGCGACGATCGACTCTCTGGTGAAGCAGTTGGGGTTTATCTACAGCCCCACATCCGGGGGCTTCGATCACCTGATCCAGTCTTCCATCATCGACGCAGACGGCAAGGTCTATCGCCAGGTTTACGGGATAACGTTTCCAACGCCGCAACTGATAGACCCACTGAAAGAACTGGTGTTTGGCGAGCCCCGCGAGCAGTCTTCCCTGTCCTACCTGGGCAACCGCATCCGCCTGTTCTGTACCGTGTATGACCCCGCGACAGACAGCTACAGTATCGATATTTCCGTGTTTATCGGTACCTTCGTAGGCATCATTAGCTCGCTTGTACTCGGCTGGGTGCTGGTGAAGGAATGGCGCAAGAGCATTCGGGCCGGACGGTGAAAACACTGCTGAAAAAAGGCTTCAACCAGCTGGAGAGCCTGTTCTCCCGTGCGTTCACCCCCGCGTGGAATCCAATGTACCAGCTGGGCGCGCTGTCCTTTTTCTATTTCTGGATCGTGGCGGTTACCGGGGTCTACCTCTTTATCTTTTTTGAAACCAGTATCTCCGGCGCCTACGCCTCGATCGAGCACATAACCGTGGTGCAGTGGTACCTGGGCGGGGTCATGCGCAGCTTTCACCGCTACGCCTCCGCCGCAATGGGGATCACCGTTACCCTGCACCTGTTGCGCGAGTTCGCGCTGGACCGTTACAGCGGCCCGCGCTGGTTCAGCTGGGTGTCGGGCATCCCCCTGTTGTGGCTGCTGTTCGCCTCCGCCATCGGCGGCTACTGGCTGGTTTGGGACCAGCAGGCCCAGTACATCGCGATCACCACGTCGGAGTGGTTCGACTGGCTGCCCATCATGGTCGACCCTATGGCCAGTAATTTCCTCAACGAGTCGACCCTCAGCGACCGGTTTTTCTCCCTGCTGGTTTTCCTGCATATAGGTATCCCGTTGGCCCTGCTGCTGGGTATGTTCATTCACATCAAGCGAGTGACGGCTGCCCGCAGCAACCCGGCCAGGGGACTTGCCGCGGGAACGCTGCTGGCGCTACTGGCGACCTCCCTGTGGCAACCCGCACTCAGCCAGGCCCCGGCCAACCTGGACATGGCAGTTACCCGGGTTGGCCTGGACTGGGTTTTCCTCAATCCCTACCTGTTGATTGAGAACTGGGGCCCCGGCCAGGCCTGGGCAGTGTTGGCGGGACTCTCGACGGTCCTTTGCCTGCTGCCATGGTTGCCCTCGAAACGCCCGCAACAGACCCCCGTCGCAGTGGTCGACCCGGACAACTGCAACGGCTGTGGCTGGTGCCTGGCAGACTGCCCCTATGACGCTGTGACCATGAAGGAGCACGACTACAAGAAGGGTCACAAGCAGTCGGTGGTGGACCCCGACCTCTGCGTCAGCTGCGGTATTTGCGCCGGCGCCTGCCCGTCCTCCTCACCATTTCGCCATGTGGAGGAACTGACCACCGGTATCAGCATTCCCGGCATGCATATCAAGGAATTATTGTCCCTGACCGAAACCAGGTTGCGCGCGCTGGCTACCGACGCCCCGCGCATCATGCTGTACGGTTGCGACCACGGCAGCCTGGTAGAGGGGATGGAGTCCAGTACCGTGGCGGCCATCAGCATGCCCTGCTCCGCGCTGGTGCCACCGGCTTTTGTCGATTACGTGTTGCGACAGGACCTGGCGGAGGGCGTGCTGATCAGCGGCTGCTGCGAGGGAGATTGTTTCTATCGCCTGGGCAACACCTGGGTGGACCAGCGTTTCAGCATGGAGCGTATGCCGGTGCTGCGTACCCGCGTGCCCCGGGAGCGGGTTCGCCTGCGCTGGCTGGGTGCGCAGGGAACCGGCGCATTACAGCATGAGGTTGCCGCGTTCCAGCAGGAGCTGCGCGATAATTTACCCGGTCAACGGGAAACCGGGCTGCTGGAGACAGGCAATGGCTGATGTCGCCCGCTACCTAGGCCAGATCCTGCTCTATGCCCTGTTCTTCCTGCCAATAGTCTATTTCACGCACCTGCCCGAGCATCGGCACCTGGCCGAGGGCATGGCCGAGTTGAAGATTGCGGTGCGTCACGCCGGCAAGATCATCGGTGCCTGTACCCCTGTCGATGTCGGGGCCTATACCCCGCTGCCGGGCAACAAGCAGCGGCCGGAAATCTGCCCGCGGGAGCGTTCCCCGTTACGGTTGGAGTTGCTGATGGATGGTGAAACACTGTACCGTGCCACGGTGCCCGCATCGGGCCTGCACGATGATGGTGTTTCCAGCGTTTACCGGCGCTTTGCCGTGCCTGCCGGATCACACCGCCTGCAATTGCGGATGAACGACGATGCGGCGGTGCAGGGATATCCCTGGGTGCTGGAGCAGGATGTCGATTTGAGGCCCGCACAGGTTGTGGTGGCAAGTTTCAAGGAAGGTTTCAGATTACAGTGACGCACGAGCAGGATTACAGCCTCGAGGTGCCGCGGGATTCCCGTCGCCTGCTGGCACTGGGGTGGCTTTGGCTGTGCGTGTTGGCTCTGCTGGGTGCCGGAGTGTTCTCCCTGCTGCTGGTGGTGTCGCGCACACCCTACCTGTCCGAGCATATACCCTGGATCGATTTTTTCCATTCTGCACTGGTGGTGCATGTGGACCTGTCGGTGCTGGTCTGGAGCCTGTCCTTCGGCGGCATCCTGTGGAGCCTTAACCAGCGCCCCGGCCGGGCCTGGCTGGCCTGGACTGCACTGTTGCTGGCCTGCCTCGGCGCCCTGGTTATCATCCTGTCGCCCTTTGTGCGCGACGCCCAGCCCCTGATGAGCAATTACATTCCCGTATTGCAGCACTCCGTGTTTTTCTCCGGTTTGCTGCTGTTTGCCCTGGGCTTCAGCCTGCTGGTGCTGAACAGCATGTTCTTCATGGCACCGGTGGGGCCCTGGGTGAGCGCCCGGGGCGCCCTGCGGTTTGGTCTCAACGCTGCGGCGGTTTCGGCGGCAGTCGCGATAATCTGCTTCGTCTGGTCCTACCTGCAGATGCCCGACTACCTGATGGGCCAGTCATTCTTTGAACTGCTGTTCTGGGGTGGAGGCCATGTGCTGCAATTCACTTACACGCTGCTCATGCTGGTATGCTGGCTGATGCTGTCCCGGCAGTCCGGCCTGCAGCTGGTGGCCACACCCCGCGTGGTGCTGGTGATACTGTTCGTCGGCCTGGCCTGCGTGTTCGTGTCGCCCCTGATCTACCTGGCCTACCCGCTCACCACGCCGGAACATGTACTTCTTTTCACCTGGCTGATGCGCTGGGGTGGCAGCCTGGCAACGCTGCCTCTGGCGCTGGCTGTACTCGTGGGGCTCTTGCGCTACGGCGGGGCGACCCAGGAGGAGTGGCAGGCCCGGTCCGCCCTGCAGTGTTCCCTTTTCCTGTTCGGCATCGGGGGTTGCATCGGCTTCCTGATCTCGGGTAGCAACGTCACCATCCCCGCCCACTACCACGGATCGATCGTCGGGGTAACCCTGGCCATGATGGGTGTGTGCTACCTGCTGCTGCCGCGCCTGGGTCACCCCCTGCGCAACCCGAAACTGGCGATCTGGCAGCCGATTATCTACAGCGGCGGCCAGCTGATGCATGTGGCGGGCCTGGTATGGTCCGGCGGCTACGGTGTGCAGCGCAAGGTGGCGGGTGCAGAGCAGGGACTGGATTCCCTGGAGCGGGTGCTGGGCATGGGTCTAATGGGGTTGGGTGGGCTGGTATCCTCCATCGGGGGCCTGCTGTTCCTGGTGATCGTTTTGCGGGCCCTCACCCGGCGCAAGCAGGATGCGCATCAGGCTGAAGGTTGAAAGCGACAGGGTGAGTATCAACCCGAAAAAAATCACATTGCGCGCTGGCAGGGGTTCACCGTGCATTTTTTCCAACAGGGCTAGCAGGCGGTCGCACAACAGGTAAAGCACGATTCCTACACCGGTGAACAGGATAATTTCCACGCACACTCTCCAGTTTCGGACGATGGTGCAACAAGCGGGATGACAGAACAATGATTTACAGCAACAAACCTCGGACCTGCCGGCTTCTCCCCGCGCTAATTACAGCACTCCTGTTACTGGGAGGGTGCGGCGAGCAGCGCTTCCTGGCGCCCGATGCGCCACAATTTTCCCTGCCGGACCTGACCGGTGGGGAAACCATCACCCTGGATGACTACCGCGGCGATGTGGTGTATGTGAGTTTCTGGGCTTCGTGGTGTGTACCCTGCCGGGAAGAAATGCCACTGCTGGCATCACTGTGGCAAAGTCATCGGGATGAGGGATTCCAGGTGATAGCAATCAATGTCGACGAGGATCCGGCGGCGGCGAGGCAGTTCGCCCGGGATCACGGCCTCGAATTTCCGCTGGCCCGTGATGCCGATCGTTCCGTCAGCAAACTCTACCGGGTGGCGGGTTACCCCAGCCATTACCTGGTGGACCGGCGCGGCAAGGTCCGGTTTTCCGCCCTGGGGTTTACCGAGGCCGACGCACTGGCGGTCACCCAGGAGGTAGAGACCTTGCTGGCGGAGCCAGTCGATACAGCAAACTGATGCTGCCCAGCAACAGGCCCGCCGCCAGGCAGTTGTGCAGAGTCAGCAGCGCAAGTGGCATATGAAACCATACGGTACTGATACCGACTGCCAGCTGGCCGATTGAAAAAAGCGACAGGGCGACTACGGTGCCTGTCAGCGAGGGCACGGATTTCAGCCTGCGCACCAGCCACGCCAGATAGCCCGCGGTAAGCAGGGCGAACAGCCGGTGTGACATGCTCAATACGGCCAGGGAGTCAGAGCGAACCACCTGCCCCCGCTCATCCAGTGCGATACTGCGCAGCGGATTAAACGCGTCTGCCACATATTCAGCCCTCAGCGTGCCGGCTTCGCAGTGCACCAGCCCGGGACAACTTGCCGATGCAAAGTTCGCACTGCTCCAGCCACCGAGCACTATCTGCAACGCCACAAGACCAAGCGCCAGCGCTGCCAGCGGACGGAGGCTTGCGGACCCGTGGAGCACATCACCGCCCTGTATTTCCCCCTGTAACAACCACCAGAGCAATCCCAGCAACGCCATGCCGCCCAGCAGGTTACCCATGGTGATAAGGGGGTTGCTGCGGGTGGGGGTGTAGTAACCCAGCAGAGAAAGGAATACTGTGATCGCGAGGATGGCTGCCGGGATGATTACGCTGGTGACGTTTTCCCCACCCTTGCGCAGGGCAACGATAAAAATAATGAGAATAAACACGCCCAGGGTGCTGGCGATGTACCGGTGGGCCACCCTCACACGATAATAGGCCATATCCTGGCCACTCTCTGTCAGGACAGTGATCCCCTTTTTCTCGGCACCTGGATCCAGCTGCGCATAACATTGGGGCCAGCCCTCACAGCCAATGCCCACTTCCGCCAGGCGAATATAGGCACTCAGGATGACAGTCAGCAGAGTCAGCAGCAGCGCAATTGAGATAATCGAACGGTAAATCGTCAATCACTCCGTGGTATGGCAAGGCTCTGGATGGCCAGTGTAGATCAGGGTCGGTGTGGAGGCTACCGATAATGACATCCCGTCATCTACCGGGCCTCCCGCCTGAAGGCTGGACGTGGGGGACAGCCCCATATAGACCGGATCCACTTCGTGCATGAAGCAGGGAGGGGAGCTGACTGGTCCTGGTTTAAAATCAACTTTACTATCGTCGGCCACCCTGGCAACACTCCCTAATGGGGGATATATCGCAATAACTGGATTATGACCCC
>JAOUDU010000529.1 GCA_029859085.1 Gammaproteobacteria bacterium
CATCTTGCTTTCGTTTATCCTTCACGCGCAAGCGGTCAATTAACGCTGATATTAAGGCTGTTTGCAGAAACCGTTTGGCCTCCACGGTTAAGGGAACTGTTACACCAGCCACGATAAGAGAAAAAATGCTTATAGCACAATATATCTATCACTTCGCCAGGGTGACGCCGACGGCTCCTGCAATGATTCACAACGGCATCCCTATATCTTATAGCGTTTTTGCCGCTGCAATTTTTCGAGCCGGGATGGATATTTCATCCTGCGGCGTCCAGTCACCTGGCACTGTCGCTGTGAAGGTGCGCAACCTGGCCGAATGCTGGGTTATCACGCTTGCGTTGCAGGCGAAGGGCTATACGACGATTTGTATCTCGTCACTGGAGTTGCTTGAGTCAATGCAGGTCAAAAACCTGGCAGCCATTTTCGTGACAGTCGAGGAGGGAGGCCACACGCCCGCACGTGTTGATTCAGCGCCGGTTTTTTCTATTGCTAAACCCGTTTTCGAGGACGCAGGCTCCGTTGAGATCGCCGCGCCGCCAGGGTTCGGCGATGGTGGCGGTCATATTCTCTATACTTCGGGGACTACCGGTAGTTATAAAATGTATGTGTTGACTGCGCGCACCCAACGGCAGCGCGATCTTGAACGAGTCGAATATTACGGTTGGGGCGACAAAACCAGGTTTTACGGACTGAATTTCGGGTTGTGGACCGCTGTTGGATATAACTTGTCCCCGTCGGTGTGGTCCGTCGGCGGTACTGTTTTGCTGGACCAGGAAAATGACTGGACTGGACACTTTTTTGATAGTAACCCCAGTTTTGCTTTTTTATTGCCCGATCAGGCTTTGCAATTGTGCGGAGAAAAGAATCCGGAATTTCCCAACGCGGCGAAGAGCAGCGGTCCGGTGTTGTATATCTGCGGTGGGTTCCTTGGAAACCGCGTCGCCCGGAAGTTGCTCGAAAATGTATCCAGGAATATTGTGATCACCTATGGCAGCAGCGAAATTAACTCGGCGAGTTTTGAACAGCCTTACCAGTCAATAGAAGATTTAAACTGGCTCACGCCTACGGGTAACCGCGTAATCGAAATAGTCAACGAGCGAGAACAGATCTGCCCAGTAAACGAAGAGGGGCATCTGCGCGTCAAGCTGACTGGATTGGACGTACAATCGTATTTGAATGACCCTGAAGCCAGTAGTAACGCGTTTCGAAACGGCTACTTTTATCCGGGTGACATTGCAGTGCAGCGCGAGGATGGGAGGTTCGGTATTTTAGGGCGAACCGCGGACGTGGTTAATCTCGCTGGACAAAAGCGGTCTGTAGCGCCAATTGAGGCGAATCTTCGGAATATTTTACAGGTCGATTACGTCTGCGTTTTTTCCGGGATAGACTCCTCGGGTGAAACGGTGATTGTCATTGCCATGGAGGCCAACTCGCCACCCGACGAAGACAGGCTGAGCCATGTAGGGCGGGAATTTTCCCAGTGGGGAGAAGTGCGCTTTGCCTACGTATCTCATTTCCCGCGCACCCAGTCCGGCACCAGTAAAATTGATCGCAAGCGGCTCAGGGATCTCGTTTTCCCGCGGGAGATGTGTGATTGATCCGCCAAAGCCGCTGGCACAGCTGCTGCATTACCTGGTCAGTCCGAGTTGTCCTGGTGATTGTCTTTGAGTAACCCGTCCAGTATTGCAACCAACTCGTCACGACTGTAGGAGTAGTGCTGGTCATCATTGAGTTGCACAACTCGGCGCATTGCCGCACGTATGGTCAACGCGGCTTGTTGTGCATCTGGTGTCACCAGGTAACGCCTCTTCGGTTTGTCACTGGACATCAGGTGTAACACCGCCTGCGCCACTTCAACCGGATCCTTCAGTGACTCATTTCTTGCTGCAAAAGCCATCAAGGATCGTTTTGTCCTGTCGTCAATTGTGCCCACCCCTTTACCATCAGCTGTCAATACCTTTGCGAGATACTTGTCGCGTATCCGCGCTTTGTAGGTGCCCGGTTCCACTATGCCAACGTAAACGCCGGTACCCTCCAACTCCAGCGCAAGAGAGTCTGTGTAACCCTCGGCTGCGAACTTGCTCGACACATAACCGCCGTCCGTTCTATCGGGGATAAAGCCGCTGATAGAGCCGATGATTGCCGTTCGGCCATTACTTTCCAGCAGCATCGGCAGGAATGCCTGATTGATACGATATGGTCCGAAAAAATTGACGTCAAACATAAATCTGATATCTGGCTCCTGGCCGGACCGTAGCGGGGAGTAACGCAGCACACCGGCATTGTTGACAACACCCCAAAGGCCCCGTCCCTGTTGCTTTACGAAACCGACAGCCGCATCAATATCTTCGTTAACGGTAACGTCGAGTTTGACCGCGCTCACGTTTTCCATTGCATCCAGCATTTCCAGGTCTTCTGCTTTTCTGGCGCCTGCATAAACGTAGAACCCATTGCGCGACAGGGTTTTGGCAATCTGCAGGCCAATCCCCGAACTTGCTCCAGTGACCAGAACGGCTTTCGTATTCGATATTTCTTCGGCCAGCCCTGCCCGACCGCTCACCACCAGGATCAACGCGAGCAAATTAACTAGTACATTTATTGATTTCATTTAGTCCGCAGTATGATGCTCTGAAACTGCATGGACTGGTACCATGCTGGTGAGAGATCCTGTTGCTCCTGTGATCTCCCGGTTCATTAATTTTCCCCGGTTATTACTCGGCGCTCAAAAACTGAGTTTATTGGTGACTCCTCAACCGGGTACCGTTCCTGAAACCGGCTAGTCGGCCCGGTCCACTTTTCCGCGCAGCGCCTTCAGTTGACCGTGTTTTGTCTTGCTGTCCATCCGCTTGCGTTTGGCGCTCTTGCTGGGTTGGGTCGGACGGCGTTTCTTTCGGGTGACCGTCACCCCGGCTACCAGCTCCCGCAGGCGCTCCAGCGCGTCAGCCCGGTTTTTTTCCCGGGTGCGAAAACGCTGGGCCTTCAGAACGATGATGCCGTC
>JAOUDU010000531.1 GCA_029859085.1 Gammaproteobacteria bacterium
GCGCAGGTGCCTCGTCCTGCACCAGGTCCGCCGCGGTTACCGCCAGGTCCATGGCGGTTGTTTCCCGGGGCTCGGCCGCGTCGTCACCTGTCCCCGGCTCGCCAGCGGCGTCCACAGCGGCATCGGCCCGGGCATGGTCGGTGCCACCCACCAGGGTCAGGCCGCGGCCCCCCCCGGCGGTATCAGTGGCGGATACCGGGTCGCTGAAACCCAGCTCGGCATTGAGGGTTTCCAGGTCGCGGATATCCGCCAGGGCCGGCAACTGGTCCAGGGTCTTGAGGTTGAAATAATCCAGGAACTGGCGGGTGGTGGCGTACATCGCGGGCCGGCCCGGCACATCCCGGTGCCCCACCACGCGGATCCACTCCCGCTCGTGCAGGGTCTTGATGATATTGGAACTCACCGCCACACCGCGGATTTCCTCGATTTCGCCCCGGGTGATGGGCTGGCGATAGGCGATCAGCGCCAGGGTTTCCAGCAGGGCGCGGGAATATTTCTGGGGCCGCTCGTGCCACAGGCGGGCCACCCACGGGCTGAGGCTCTGGCGCACCTGGAAGCGGAAACCGCTGGCCACTTCCTGCAGCTCGAACCCGCGCCCCTCGCAGCGCCCGGACACCTCGTCCAGCGCGGCGCGCAGGGCAGCGTTGTCCGGCCGCTCATTGTCCTCGAACAGCTCGCCGAGCTGCGCCACGGTGAGGGGCTTGCCCGCGGCCAGCAGGGCTCCCTCGATGATCTGTACCAACCCAATCTCCGACATTACTCCGCCCTTGCCTTGACGTGGATGGGACCGAAGTCCTCGGTCTGCACGATTTCCACCAGTGCCTCCTTGATCAGTTCCATGACCGCCAGGAAGGTCACGACCACGCCCAGGCGCCCCTCCCGGGCCGAGAACAGCGCGACGAAAGGCACGAAGTGCTGGCCCGCCAGGCGCTCGAGTATCTGCGACATGCGCTCCCGGGTGGACAGGGCCTCGCGCTGGATATGGTGGCTCTCAAACATGTCCGCCCGGCGCAGCACCTCGCCCAGGGCCAGCAGCAACTCCTTCATATCCACCTCAGGGTCCGTCCTGGCGCGGTTGAGGTCCGGGGGATTGGCGCTGCCCAACCAGGTGTCCCGCTCCATTCGGGGCATTTCCTCGATCTCCTCGGCGACCTTCTTGAAGCGTTCGTACTCCTGCAGGCGCCGGATCAGCTGGGCCCGGGGATCTTCCTCGTCCTCCTCCAGCTCACTGGAGCGCGGCAGCAGCATGCGCGACTTGATCTCCGCCAGCATGGCGGCCATCAGCAGGTATTCCGCCGCCAGCTCGAACTGCATCGCGTCCATCAGTTCAACGTAGCGCATGTACTGCTCGGTGATTTCCGAGACATCGATCTCGAGGATATCCAGGTTCTGGCGCTTGATCAGGTACAGCAGCAGGTCCAGCGGGCCCTCGAAAGCCTCCAGGAACACTTCCAGCGCCTGGGGCGGGATATACAGGTCCCTGGGCAGTTCGGTCATGGCCTTGCCCATGACTACCGCAAAGGGCATTTCCCCCTGCTGGGGGCGCAGACCAGCGGGCAGTTCCGGGGTATCTGCCGGTGCATCGACCGGGGAGTCCGGCGGGTTTTCGGGTGTGGTTTCGTTAACTGGCACGGTCCTACCTGTTGTTGTCGGAAGCCGCCCGGCACCTGGGCCGGCGGGCCTGGGCGCAGTATACCCATTTAATCCCCGATTAGGCAGCGCGACATGCCCGGGCCGCGCCAATCCGCGCATCTTCGCCGACCGGGAGTTCCTGCCGGGGGCCGGCGTCATCTACAATGTTTTTGTCGACTGACCCGCAAGCCCGGGTAGGCTTGCATCCGGACAGGCGGCCCCAAGCGGAGGAATCCCTGTGCACTCGCTGCAAAAACTGGCCCGGCGCTACCCCCACAAACGCGTGCTGGTCACCGGCGCCACCAACGGGCTGGGCAAAGCCCTGGCCCTGCAGTTCGCTGCGGCGGGCTTCCGGGTGGCGGTGGCCAGCCGCGATCCGGCGAAAGTTGCCGCCACCGTCGACGAGGTGAACCGCGCCGGCGGTGAAGGGCTCGCCCTCACCCTGGACGTCACCCGCCTGGAGGATTTCGAGTCGGCCGTTGCCGCGGTCGGGGCGGCCTGGGGCGGCCTGGATATCCTTGTCAACAATGCCGGCATCCTGACCGCGGGAAAGATGGCGGATGTCGGCCGCGAGGTATGGGAGCAGTCACTCAGAACGGACCTGTGGAGCGTTATCGACGGCTGCCGGCTGTTTCTGCCCCTGCTGGAGCGGTCGGGCGGCGGTCACATCGTCAACGTCGCCTCCGCGGCGGGGCTGGTGGCCGGCCCCGACCTGGGGACCTATAACATCGCCAAGGCCGCCGTCGTATCCCTGTCGGAGACCCTCGGGGTGGAGCTGGCGGACAGGAATATCGACGTCACGGTGTCATGTCCCACCATATTCAAGTCCCACCTGATCGCCCCCGAGGGCCATGAGGGCGACGTGGTCATCGGCATCACCGCGCAGGGGCTGGCCGCCGACATGGAGAGAACGTCCTATAGCAGTGAATACGTGGCCGCCAGCCTGGTCAGGGCGATGGCCCGGCGCCGTCTGTACGACCTGCCCCAGCGTGACGCCAGGCTGTGCTGGTGGATGGCGCGGGCGTTTCCCGAGACGTTTCGCAAGCTGCTGCTCTTCATGTACCGGCGCCGGCTGTGGATATTCCGGGGCCAGTAAGCGGCAATGGGCGGGGCCCGCAACGGGGGTGACGAGGTACGCTAGTCCTCGAACGGCGTGATATCGCCCTTGCCCACCCGCAGCACCATGGGCACCTCGTCGGCCAGGTCAACCACCGTGGTGGGCTCCATCCCGCAGTAGCCGCCGTCGATGACCAGGTCCACCTCGTGCTGCAGGGTGTCGCGGATATCGTAGGGATCGATCATCGGGTACTCCTCGCCCGGCATGATCAGGGTGACGCTCATCAGCGGCTCACCCAGGTC
>JAOUDU010000530.1 GCA_029859085.1 Gammaproteobacteria bacterium
CGGTGTACCCCACCGGACCCTGTTCTGGCGAGAGGGCTACCAGCAGACGGTGCTCGACGATGGCTGGAAGCTGATCCGGGCCAACCAGCCGGACAAACCCGCGGGAACCGGCCAGAGGAAATGGTTGTTCAATCTTGCCGCGGACCCGACGGAGCACAATAACCTGGCGGCGCAATTACCTGATAAAGTGGCGGCCCTGGAGGCGTTGCTGGCAGCCCACAACGCCGAGCAGGCCGAGCCCATGTGGCCGAGCGTGGTCCAGACCCCGCAACTCATAGACAAGCCAGGCGGCGTGCCCTACGCGGAGGGCGACGAGTATATCTACTGGCCCAACTGACACTGACGGGAAGACCGATGGCAGCCGAGCAGGGCTACGATCCCAAATACATCCAGGGCAGCGAGATCCGCAGCCGGGGCAGGGCGGTGAAACCCCGCGATGCGGCGACCCTGATTATCGTGCGCAGTGACGGCGACCAGCCGCGGATACTGATGGGGCAGCGGGCCGCAGGCCACACGTTCATGCCCAACAAGTTTGTCTTTCCCGGGGGCAAGGTGGATGCGGGCGACCACCGCCTGCAACCTCCGTTCGATCTGCACCCGGCGGTCATGGCGCGGCTGGCCCGGGGCTGTTCCGAAACCCGGGCGCGGGCCCTGGCGATGGCGGCGATACGCGAAACCTTCGAGGAGACCGGCCTGGTGCTGGGCGAGCCCGATACGCCGACGCTCAGGACCCGTTCGCCCCACTGGCGCAGTTTCCTGCAATTCGATGTCAATCCGCGGCTGGACCGGCTGCACCTGGTCGCCCGGGCCATCACGCCGCCCTACCGCAGCAGGCGCTACGACGCGCGTTTCTTCATGGCGGATGCCGACCTGATCCAGGGCGATGTGCACGATGCGCCCCAGGGCTCCGGGGAATTGCTGCGGCTGCACTGGGTCTCCGTGGCCGATACCCATGCGCTGCCCCTGCCCAGTATCACCCGCATGGTGCTGGCCGAGGTACAGCGGCGACTGGAGCAGGGCCATAAACCCGAGGACAAGGGTCCTTTCATCCGTTTCCGCAACGGCAGGACAGTGATTGATGAAATTTGAAACCCGGGAGAAACACTGATGATTTCCGCGAAAATGCCCTACCGGAAGAAGTACCAGGATGTGCATGGCAAAAAAATCGCCTATGTCGAGGAGGGTGGGGGCGACCCCATCGTGCTGTTACATGGCAACCCCACGTCCTCCTACCTGTGGCGCAATGTCATACCCGGGCTGGTTGGCAAGGGGAGGGTGATCGCGCCTGACCTGATCGGCCAGGGCGATTCGGAAAAACTGCCGGCCAGTGATGGTCCTGGACGCTACAGTTTCCTCAGCGCCTACGAGTATCTCGATGGCCTGCTCGCGGCCATCGGCGCCGATAAAAATGTCACCCTGGTGATCCACGACTGGGGCAGCGCACTGGGGTTTTACTGGGCCCAGCAACATCCCACCGCCGTGCGCGGCATCGCCTACATGGAGGGCATCGTCTGCCCGGTGACCTGGGAGGACTGGCCCGAGGCGGCACGGGGAATCTTCCAGGGTTTCAGGTCGCCCAAGGGCGAGGACCTGGTGCTGCAGCGCAATATGTTTGTCGAGGCGGTACTGCCCAGCTCGGTTATCCGCAAGCTGGGTGAGGAGGAAATGCAGCATTACCGCGCGCCGTTTGCCACCCCGGATGATCGCCAGCCCACGCTCAACTGGCCGCGCCAGATACCGATCAGTGGCGAACCCCCGGAAATGGTCGAGCTGGTGGCCAGCTACGGGCAATGGCTGGCGGGGAACAAGCAGCTGCCCAAGCTGTTTATCAACGCCGACCCCGGTTCTATTTTAACCGGCAAGCCCCGGGAGTTCTGCCGCAGCTGGCCCAACCAGACTGAAGTCACGGTAAAGGGAAATCATTTTATCCAGGAGGACTCGCCGACAGAAATCGGGCAGGCCATAGCCGACTGGATCGGCATCATGGACCAGGCGCGGCGACCGTGAGCTTCCCCCGCCTGCAGGGTCGAATTGATTCGGCCATGCACCAAAAAGCGATTTTCTGAAGCAACGGTCAGCAACACCGATAAACCACCCGCAACTCAAAAGGAGTAAAACATGAGCAATATCCCCGTGCACATGGTAGTCAACCTGGCGGTCACCGACGCCGATGAGTACCGCAAGTACGAAAAGGGTTTCTTCCCAATCCTGAAAAAGTACGGCGGCGAGTTTGTCACCTTTGACGACAATCCGCTCACCCTGGAGGGGGACACACCTCGCGAGGGGCGCATGATCATATTCAGGTTTCCCTCGGAGCAGGCCGCCAGGGATTGGTACGCCGATGCGGACTACCAGGCCTTGTCAGCGCATCGCAGGGCGGGAACGAGGCTTGACTTCCTGACACTGGTTCACGGTATCCCGCCCCGCGGCTGATACGCGGGCCGCCCGGGCCCGTAATGCGACAAGGAGGCTTGATGCAGGATTCCTATCTGAGGTTTGCCAATACAGGTTTCGGCGCCCGCTTGACGGCCATGCTGGGCCTGCCCCACCCGCTTGTGCTGGAGCGCTACCAGCCGGGCCAGCCGCCTGTGGCGGGTTCTGTCCTGGTCGGCGCTGGCGGTGCGCCCCAATTGCTGGCGACATTGGCGACCGCATTCCGGTCGATGGGTGCGCAAACCCTCGCCCATGCCGGCCTGCCCCGGTGGATGGCTATCGCCAATGAAGCCGGTATGGTCACCGGCCGCTGGGGCGTTGCCGACCAGCCGGGGGAAAAGGTCAAGGCGCTGGTGTTCGATGCGACCGGCCTCGTTGACAGTGCCGAGTCGGAGTCGCTGTATGCTTTTTTCCACGATGCCGCGCGTTCGGTCCTGCCCTGTGGCCGCATCGTCGTGTTCGGGCGCCCGCCGGAACTGTGCGCGCAGCCGCGGCAGGCGACGATCCAGCGTGCACTGGAGGGACTTACACGCTCCCTTGGCAAGGAGCTCAAGCGCG
>JAOUDU010000029.1 GCA_029859085.1 Gammaproteobacteria bacterium
GTTCTGGCGAATTTGCAGCGATAGATAGATAAACGTGACAAAAACACCTATCGAGCCAAGAAGCTCAGCTATTGCTCCAATTGCATCCCAATTCATGATGCTAATCCAAATATTATTAATCAACCCAGAATATCCTACAGTTCCATGCATGTCTTCTTTGCGTCGTTAACCGCCAAAGGTCGGATTAGGCCAATCTGTCTGATCCCCCCCGATAGCGGCCGTCATTGCTGCCTTAGATGCCGTATAGAGCTGTCTAAAAGGTACCACCTTGAGCTATTTGCTCAACCGGGCTTCGACTCGACCTGCCTGCCGGTCCTGGTCAGCTATCGCCTGCGGGCAGACACTCGCTTACAATTCTACTCGGTGGCCGCTGTCGACACAGATGCGGCGTTCAGAAGTGCTATCCTTCTGCTGAAGCTTCACTCGCTCACGTGACGGGAAGCTGATGAACATAACAAAGGATTTGAACGATGAGTCAATTCAACTTGAGCGGCAAGACTGCTATCGTCACGGGTGGAAATGGGGGTATCGGACGCGGCATCGCGTTGGCACTGGCCGAGGCAGGTGCCAATGTCTGCATCGCGGGGCGGAACGAACAGAAGAACGAAAAGGTACGGATTGAGATCGAAGGGCTCGGCGCCTCGGTCATCGCCCAGAGGTGTGATGTAAACGATAATACCTCAATCGCAGAGACCATTGAGGCCACGATCGACGCTTTTGGTGGCTTGAACATTCTGGTCAACAACGCCGGTATTGTCACACTGAATAGTCCAGAGGCGATTACTGACGAGGAATGGATGTCGCTGATCGACACTAACCTCAACAGTGTTTTCAGATTTTGTCGTGCCGCTCATCAATCGCTGCTGAAGGCCGGCGGGGGCAAGATCATCAACATCGGCTCCATGTACTCGATCTTCGGAAGCCCCTTTGCTGCTAGCTATGCGGCAAGCAAGGGGGGTGTTGTGCAGCTGTCGAAATCGCTTGCAGTATCCTGGGCTGAAGACAATATTCAGGTCAATGCCATCCTGCCGGGTTGGATCGAGACGGACATGACTGCACCACTCGAGACCGATATGGCCGAGATACACGCGGCGATCATTGCGCGCACCCCCACGCGACGCTTCGGCCAGCCCGAGGAAATTGGCGGCACGGCGGTTTATCTGGCGTCGAGCGCCTCCAATTTTGTCACCGGCCAGTCCATTGCCGTGTGCGGTGGCTATAGCATCGCGTAATGGACCCGGCCGATTGCGGTCAGCAAGATCAAGCAATTCCAAGCTGACCGAATGACCGCCGTGAGGTAGAAAGCAGTATGTTGCGTTCGAGTATATCCCACCCGTGGCAGGCAGCAATGCGTCGATAACGGCCAAGGGGCATACCGAGCGCGGATGTCTCCACCTCACCCGAAAGGAGTCATCCGGCTCGCCCCGGTTACCCTCTCAACTTGGCTCAAACGTGCGATTGGCAGACCCACTGGTAAGGCGTGCAGCTCACTGCATAGCTGTTGACTTGATGTTATGTGCCCTCATCTTCGTTCTTTTGCCTGTTTACCAGGTAATCTTCCACAAATGGCGCGAAAATTCTGCCTTTGGATCGAAGAAACCATTGTTGGGTTCCCGGCATAGAGAACACAGCATAAGCTTGGTCTAAAGCGCGCTGATAGGTTTCAATATTCGGATATACGCCGGCTTTTTCATGAGTCATGATCGTGTCAATGATTCCAAAATACATAGAGATAATGAAACTGAATCTTGATTTTTCAGCCTGATTTAAAGAGTCGTAATCGTGAGAGCCTTGGTGAAAAACTCTCCATGTTTCCCCATCACCTGCTACTGCTGATGTAAATTGAGACCATAGTTCAGTGCTCTTGGTATAGCTGTCTAGTTTGGCTTGAGTGACAGTTGCTTTTAACTGCATGCCCACATAGATAAGCGATATAACAACAGCGATAGCACTTACAAATTCACCCCAATTCGCTAAATTCTCTGCCATATCGTATTTCTCAAAGTTCAGTATAAGCGCGTTCTATTTCGCACACCTGAAAGCCATGTGTACTCAATCACGCGGTTGCAAAAAAATACCGGATTCCCTGTTTCCACAGTTGTCTGCCTTGAGTGAAAATCGGCCTGTCGCTTTTTAGGATAACTGAGCTACCCGAAGGCAGCAATGCGTCGGAAGCCGCCAGGAGGCGGATCAGGCTACTTTGTCTCCTCCACCCTGAAAGCAGTCATGCGGATAGTCCAGGTGGCAGTGGTGATGTGCCGACTTTGAATCGGGAGTCGGCAAGGCCCGCCGGGTGACACCGCGACAGAATCAGGCCTTCAGGAGGGCTTTGATCACGTACTCACTCATCGGAATGACATCGATGTGCTCGAAGTCGATAAAACGCGCACAGCTTTCCAGCATCGCCGTCATCCGCTGCTGCAGCAGGCTCTCATCGCCGCCGGTATTGTAGAACGCGTGATCCGAGTCCATGGCCGCGGGTGGAAAATTCTCCTCGACAATGGCGTCGAAGGGCCGGGTCTCCTCCCCAAGCACCCGCACCACCACATTCTGGCGGTAGCCGAAGGTGGACTGGGTGTCGATGGCCACCGCGGTGTGGCTGCCCTTCCAGATCGACAGCCACTGCTCCCGCTCGAGCTGTGCCGGCTTGCGCATGAAAACCACGTGGCACATGCCGTGAACCCTCTCGCCCGGGGCAGACGGATGCCGCTCGCGGCTCACCAGTGGCTCCGCCTCCACCACCAGGTAAGCGCCTTTGCGACTGACGTGCCGGTCTATCAGCGGCTCCCATGCCGCGGCGGCGCCGGCATTGTCGACCCACAGGGACAGGGCCGCGCCGGGCACCGGCGGGTGGCTCTCCATCCGGCGTTGCGCCGCCGGCGCCACCGCACTGTCCGCCACCGCCAGGCGCACACCGTGCACCCCGCGCAGCTGCGCCAGTGGCGGGCAGAGTTGGCCCAGCAGCTCGTCGCGAAACTCGTCCGCAGGCTGCCCCGAGCCCTGCCACAGCGAATAGACCAGCTTTTCCATGCGCTCCTCCCGTTTCGCTGCGCTACATCACGCCCAGGGGCGGGGTGATGGTGGCGCAGTTATCGATCAGCATCTCGGAGCCGTTTACAAAGCGGGACTCATCGGAGGCCAGGTACAGCACCAGGTTGGCTATATCCTCCGGGTCGCACATATTGCCGTACTTGCCCACCTCCTCGATATCCTCGGCGGTGGCCACATCCTTGCCCATCGCCACCTTCACCACCATCGGGGTTTTTACCCCGTCAGGGTGGATCGAATTGCAGCGAATACCGTTTTTCTGTTCCTTGCAGAACATCGCGATACTCTTGGTGAGGGAGCGCACCGCACCCTTGCTGGCGGTGTAGGCCGCGACGAAGGACTGGCCGTGAATGGCCGCCACCGAAGACATATTGATGATCGAGCCGCCGCCGCTGGCGGCCATGGCCGGGATGCCGTGCTTGCAGCCAAGGAACACGCCATCGCTGTTGACCGCGTTGATCTTGCGCCACATCGCGAGGTCGGTATCGACGATGTTACCAAGGGCAATCATGCCGGCGTTGTTGACCAGGATATCGAGGCGGCCGAATTTCTCTACGGTGGCGCCGACGACGCTCTTCCAGTTGTCCTCATCGGTCACATCCAGGCGCAGGAAGATCGCGCTGCTGCCGATGCTGTCGGCCACCGCCTTGCCATCCTTCTCGTTCAGGTCCGCCACCACGACACGGGCGCCCTCGCGCGCCAGCAGAATGGCGTCCGCCCTGCCCATACCGCTGGCCCCACCTGTGACGATTGCTACTTTACCGGCGACTCTGCCCATGCTGTGTCATCTCCCCCTGTGTTGGTGGCCGCTCGCGGGTCCCCGCAGCGGCGATCATCGATCAGCGCGAGAGTTAACCAGATGCCGCCCGCCAGCTCAAACTGCGGGGAACTAAACCGGCCCGAGGACTGCCCAATTGAACCGTCGGGCAACTCGCTTGTGGCGCGGGCAGGTAGTATTCTGTGCCCTCGAAAACTGCCCGATTCACAGGAGGTCCGAATGAACCAGATACCGAACGCGGCGGCGCGTAAAACTCCCGGCCTGGTCAACTGGGTGGGCTACCTCGCCATCACCCTGCTGCTGGCACTGCCGATAGCGGTCCTGGCCGTGCGCTCAGGCGAATGGCAACAGGGCCTGTTGCTCTACGCCATCGGCTGCTTCGGGGCAGCCATCCTGCTGCTGCTGGCGATGGTGCTGATGCTGCTGCCGCGTTACTCGAGCTGGCGCAAGGGGATTGCCGGGCGGGCACTGCTGGCCGTGCCGGGCACGGTGCTGCTGCTGTCGCTGCTGGCCGGGGGAAATCACCCGCGCATTCACGATATCAGCACCGACCTGCAGGACCCGCCGGTGTTCACCGCGGCGCTGCAGCAGCGCGGAGCCAACAGCAACAGCCTGGAAACAGATCCCGAGACCGCGGCGCTGCAGGCGGCGGCCTACCCGGAGCTGCAGACGCTGCGCAGCACCGTGGGGTACGAGGATATGTTTGACCGGGCGGTGCGGGTGGCCACGGCAATGGGCTGGGATATCTACCTGCAGGACCGCAATGCCGGGGTTATCGAGGCAGTGGACACCACTACCGTGATGGGCTTCAAGGACGATGTCGTGATCCGCCTGCGCACCAATGCCGACGGCACCCTGGTGGACCTGCGCTCGGTCTCCCGGGTCGGCGTCGGCGACCTGGGCGCCAACGCCCGGCGCATCAGCACGTTCCTCGAGCGCCTGCAGCAGGGGTAACAACGGGAAATGACCGCACTGGCACGCTATGCGCTCTCCCTGGCACTGCTGCTCGGCACACTGCCCGCAGGCGCCGCGGGGGTCGACTATCTCAGCTTCGCCACCGACGACGAGGCCAACAGCACCGAAATATTCAGCAAGGCCAGCCCATCGGTGGTGTTTGTTACCAACTCGGCGCTGCGCCGCGATTTTTTCAGCCTCAATGTCCAGGAGATACCGCAGGGCGCGGGCACCGGCTTCGTCTGGGATGACAGCGGCCTGATCGTCACCAATTTCCATGTCATCGCCGGCGCCCAGAAGCTGACAGTGACCCTGCAGGACCGCAGCGAGCACAACGCCGAGGTCATCGGCCTGGCCCCGGAGAAAGACCTGGCCGTGCTGCGCATCACCGACCCGCCCGACAACCTGGTGACCCTGCCCCTGGGGGACTCATCGGAACTGACCGTCGGCCGCAAGGTGCTGGCTATCGGCAATCCCTTCGGCCTCGACACCACCCTGACCACAGGCATCGTCAGCGCCCTGGGCCGGGAGATACAGGCCCCGAACGACCGCAGGATCAGGGGCGTGATCCAGACCGACGCCGCCATCAACCCGGGCAATTCCGGCGGACCCCTGCTCAACTCCCTGGGGCAGCTGATCGGGGTGAACACCGCCATTTACAGCCCCAGCGGCGCCAGCGCCGGTATCGGCTTCGCCATCCCCGTCAACACGGTCAAGGAGGTGGTGCCCCAGCTGATCAGCTACGGGCGCATCCTGCGGCCCACGATCGGCGTCGAACTGGCCAGCGACCGCTGGGTGGCACGCTACGGGATCAAGGGCCTGCCCGTGGTGCAGGTGTATCCGGGCATGCCCGCGGAGAAAGCGGGGATGGCGGGTGCCTACCGCGGCCGGCGCGGCGAGGTCGTACTGGGGGACATCATCACGGAGATCGGGGGCCAGCCGGTGCGCAGCAACAGCGATTACTATGACGCGCTGGAAAATCTCTCCCCCGGCGATACGGTGACGATCAGGAGCCGCCGGGGCGACGAGACCAGATCCTTCGAGGTCACGGTCATAGAATCCCAGTAGCCGTTTCGATGCCGCGCCGGCAGCACCCTGCCGCGCGGCGGATCGATCACAGGACCAGCACCAGCAAGACTATAACCACACCGACGCCCAGCACCCACTTGTACAGATCCTGCCGGGTGGGACCGGGCTTGCGGCTGCGCTGCTCTTCCATGACCAGCCTGGCCATCAGCGCATCCACATCGCCGCTGCCGAGGCGTTCCGGCCTGGGCGCCCGGGCGCCCGCCTGAGGACCCTGCGCAGCTGCCTTCGCTTTATCCACCGCCTGCTGCACCAGCGCCCTGGCCCGGTCGTCCTGTTGCTTCACCGCTTCGAGCAGTGCGATCAACTGCTGCCGCTCGGCCTGGGGGATAGCACCCAGGGCGGCGCTATCGCTGGCGCGCAGGCTGTAGGTCTTGCCATTGACAACGAAGGTGATTACCGGGTTCTCCATTGCAGCAGGCCCTGTGCGTCGTCAGGAAAGCGTGCCGCCGTCCACCCGGATATCCTCGCCGGTGATATGGATTCCATCCTCGGAGGCGAGCATGGCGATCACGGCGGCCACCACCTCAGGGCCCCGGGCACCGGTGGGCGACATGATCCGGGAGATCAGGTCGAAATCCATGGTCTCGGGGAAAGCGACCCCGTCGGTCATGCCGGTCTTGATTTCGCCCGGGCAGATGCAGTTCGCGCGGACCCCGCGCTTGGCGTACTCGATCGCGAGGCTGCGGGTCATTGCCAGCACCCCGCCCTTGCTGGCGGAATAGGCCACCCCGCAGGGCAGGCCGGACAGGGCCGCGGTGGAGGCGGCGTTGACGATGCTTCCCCTGGTGGCCAGCAGGTGCGGAATTACCTCCCGGCACAGCAGCATGGTCCCGGTGAGATTGACGTCGATGACCTTCTGCCAATGGGCGAGGGTGAGCTGCTGGGTGTCGTCAAAGCGCAGCACCCCGGCCATATTGACCAGCGCATGGAGACCGCCGTATTCCGCCACGCAGGCGGCCACGCAGGCGCGCACATCCTCCTCGCTGCTGATATCGCATACCCGGCCGCTGGCCCGGCCGCCCTCAGCAGCTATGGCGGCCACCGTGGCCTCCACTGCCGCCGGGTTCAGGTCGACACAGAACACCGCGCCGCCCTCCGCGGCGATGCGCCGGGCGCTGGCCTGGCCGATACCGCCGCCGGCGCCGGTAACCATTACCACCTTGTCATGGAAACGCTGCATTGTGTAACCCCCTGATAACAGGCGACCAGAATGCCGCCGACGCGGGAGAGGGTCAACCACCGTGCCGGTTTATGTCAACCGGACTGACTTTTTAAGCCATTGTCCTGTCGCTCCCGGACGCTACCATGTAAACGCTTTGACCCCGCGTGACCCGCCCGTACCATGGACGGTCGCAGCCGCCGCTGCGACCGGGACCGACAGGAGAGCCAATTTGCAGGACCTCGATGAATTCCGCCAGGAAGTGCGCCAGTGGCTGGAAGCCAATTGCCCCCCGTCCCAACGGCAGCCCATCACGCCGCCGGAGCAGTACTGGGGCGGGCGCCGCGGCAGCTTTCCCAGCGAGGACGCCCGGATCTGGTTCGAGCGCATGCGCGACCGGGGCTGGATAGCCCCCGATTGGCCCACCCGGTACGGTGGCGGCGGGCTCAGCGACCGCGAGAGCCGCGTGATAAAGCAGGAGATGCAACGGATCAGGGCGCGCACTCCCCTGTATGGCATCGGGCTCTGGATGCTGGGGCCGGCCCTGCTGGAATACGGCAACGAAGCCCAGAAGCAGCGGCATATCCGCGCGATTATCAACGGCGAGTCGCGCTGGGCCCAGGGTTATTCCGAGCCCGGTGCCGGCTCTGACCTGGCCAGCCTGCAATGCCGGGCACAGGACATGGGCGACCACTTCCTGGTCAACGGCAGCAAGATATGGACGACCGCGGCCGATAAGTGCGACTGGATTTTCTGCCTGGTGCGCACCAATACCGAGGTGAAAAAGCAGGAGGGCATCAGTTTCCTGCTCATCGACATGGATGACCCGGGCATCAGCACCACCCCGATCGCCCTGATCAGCGGCGAATCCGAGTTCTGCCAGACCTTCTTCGACAATGTGAAGGTCCCGAAGGAAAACCTGGTGGGCGAACTCAACAAGGGCTGGTCCGTGGCCAAGGCACTGCTGGTCCATGAGCGCAAGCTGATGGCGGAGATGGGCAGTGACTCTCCCCGCAAGGTCGTGGCGCCCAATGAGGCGGCACGTAAATACCTGGAATTCGACAACGGCAGGATTACGGACGCCCAGCTGCGCAGCGACCTGGTGGATTACAACATGCAGATGCACGCCATCGCCCTCACCCATTTTCGAACCTTCGAGGAGAAGGCGAGTGGCGTGCGCAGCGCGGCACCCCTGGCCATGAAGTACCTGGGCACCGAGGCGGAAAAAACCAAGAGCGAGCTGTTGCTGGCCATCATGGGCAGTCGCGGGCTCGGCTGGGAGGGTGAGGGCTTCACCACCGAGGAACTGGATACCCTGCGCCTGTGGGCGATGTCAAAGGCCATGACCATCGCCGGCGGCAGCTCGGAAATCCAGCTCAATGTGATCGCCAAGAGCGTGCTGGAATTACCCCAGCAGGCGGAGAAGTAAGCCATGCCACTGGTGTTGAATGAAGAGCAGCGCCTGCTGCGGGACACGGCCAGGGAATTCCTCGCCGGCAATGCTCCGGTGGCGGCCATGCGCAAGCTGCGCGATGAACGCGACGCGCTGGGTTACGATGCGCTGCTGTGGCGCAAGATGGCGGAACTGGGCTGGGCCAGCATCATCCTGCCGGAAGCCTACGGCGGCCTCGACTTCGGCTTCCTGGGCCTGGGGGTGGTGATGGAAGAATGCGGCCGCACCCTGGCCGCCTCCCCACTGTTCGCTTCCGCCGCGGTGGGCGCCTCCGCGCTGCTGCTCGGTGGCAACAGCGAACAGAAGGCCGCGCTGCTGCCCCAGATAGCAGCCGGCGAACTGACCCTGGCCCTGGCGCTGGAGGAAACACACCACCACCGCCCCACGCACATCTCCACTACGGCGGTGCCGGAGGGTGAAGGTTTCGTCCTCAACGGCGGCAAGACTTTCGTACTGGACGGCCACAGCGCGGACAAGCTCATCGTGGTGGCCCGCAGCAGTGAAGACGACCGCAACGCGCAAGGGCTCACCCTGTTGCTGGTGGACCGCCAAACACCGGGGCTCAGTTGCCAGCGCACCGTCATGGCGGACAGCCGCAATGCCGCCAACCTGCGCTTTGACAATGTCCGGGTCGGCGCCGACTGCCTGGTCGGCGAGGCGGGCCAGGGCTGGGCCATACTCGAGCCGGTACTGGATCGCGGCCGGGTCGCACTCGCCGCGGAGATGATGGGTTGCGCGCTGGAGGCTTTTGAGCGCACCGTGGCCTACCTGAAACAGCGCGAGCAGTTCGGTGTGCCCATCGGCAGTTTCCAGGCCCTGCAACACCGGGCCGCACAGATGCAGGCCGATATCGAACTGTGCCGGTCGGTGCTGCTGCAGGCCCTGAGCGCCGTGGATGAAACGCCGGAACAACTGCCGATGCTGGCCAGCCTGGCAAAGGCGAAGCTGAATGAACTGGTCAAGCGTGTTACCAACGAGGCGGTGCAGATGCACGGCGGCATCGGGGTGACCGACGAGATGGACATCGGCTTTTTCCTGAAACGCGCCCGGGTGACGATGCAGGTATTCGGGGACACTGGATTTCACAAGGACCGCTACGCTACCCTCTGTGGCTACTAGCGGCACTGACTCGGAAAAACGGGGAATATATGGAAACGACTGACAAGGTCAGGGTAGTTGAGAAATACGTGGAAGCCTTTGCAAACAGTGACATGGCTATCATCCGCCAGATGTTTGCCGGCAACGCCACGGTGGAAGACCCGGTGGGCACGCCGGCGCACGAAGGGCTGGAAGCGGTGTGCGCTTTCTACGAGGGGGCAATGAAAATGAATGCAACGCTTGCCCTGACCGGCACACCGCGCTGCGCCGGCAACGCCATCGCGTTTCCATTCCAGGTGAAAATGCAGAACATGGTCATCGACGTCATCGACGTGTTCGAGTTCAACGACGAGGGCAAAGTCGCCAGCATGAAAGCCTACTGGGGGCCTGAAAACATACAATCCTGAAGTCCTGTGCCGGAGACCCGACATGGAAATCAACGGTATCGCCCACACTTTCCTGACCGCCGGCAATTTCCCGGTGGCCAGGGCATTCTACAGCCAGCTCCTGCCCTTCCTAGGCCTGACACCGGTGCTCGACAGCGATGGTATTTACTACTGCGTCGGCGGCAGGACCGCAGTGGGCATCCGCGCCAGCGCGCAGCAGGAACCGGGAAACCGCTTCGACCAGAATCGCAGCGGCCTGCACCACCTGTGTTTCCGGGTGCGCCAGCGGGAGGATGTGGACGAACTGCACCGTTTCCTGCTGGAACTGGGAGCCCACATCGTGCACCCGCCCCAGGAGGACGGCTGGGCACCGGGCTATTACTCGGTGCTGTTCGAGGACCCGGAGGGAATTCGGCTGGAAGCCAACTTCGTCCCCGGCAGGGGCCTGCTCAGCTGATGGGCGAATCCCGGCCGCTCCCGGACAATGACAGGACCATGATCCAAAGCAATCGCGACCCGGCGCCGGGGGCGCTATAATCACGGCCCGGAGGTAACCCATGTTTGCATACACCACACCCCTTGTCGGCGGCCTGCTGATCGGTGCAAGCGCCGTTCTGCTGCTGGCTTTACTCGGCCGTATCGCCGGCATCGCCGGTATCGTCTGGGGCGCCGTGTCGGCCCAGCCGGATAACGCCTGGCGCTGGCTGTTCATTGTCGGCCTGATCACCGGCCCGGTGCTGTATCACCTGCTCGCAGGCGTTCCCAATCCGCAGGCCAGCCCCCTGCCCTGGTGGCAGGCGGTGGCGGGAGGCTTGCTGGTGGGTTTCGGCGTGAAACTCGGCAGCGGCTGCACCAGCGGCCACGGGGTTTGCGGTATCGGCCGCCTGTCGCCGCGCTCGCTGGCGGCCACCGTCACCTTCATGGCGACCGGCATAGTCACTGTCTACGTGATCCGGCACCTGCTGGGAGGCCTGCTATGAAAGCGCTGATCGGACTCCTCTGCGGCCTTGTCTTCGGCGCAGGTCTCGCCATGTCCGGCATGACAGACACCGCCAAGGTGCTCGGTTTTCTCGACGTGACCGGGCAGTGGGTCCCGGACCTGGCGTTTGTCATGGGCGGCGCGGTGCTGGTTACCCTGGTCGCTTTCCGCTTCGTGCTCAAAATGAAGCGGCCGGCACTCAACCCGCGTTTCTACTTGCCCGGTACCACGGTCATCGACGGCCGGCTGCTGGGTGGCGCCGCGATATTCGGCGTTGGCTGGGGCGTATACGGCTACTGCCCCGGGCCCGCACTGGCGGCACTGACCTACCAGGACAGCAAGACCGCCATGTTCGTGGTTGCGATGCTCGTTGGCATGGCCGTGGCCAACAAGCTCGCGCCCGGCTGAGCCGACGGCACCCCGCGGCAGCTGCCGCGGGTGTGCAGCCATTACTTGCCACCGGCAGCCCCCGCCAACCGGGTACTGCGGGGCGGCGCTCCCTGTTAGACTGCGGGCCATGGACCCGCAACTATTCTCCACGCTCATAGCCGTCGCCCTGGTGCTGGTCTATGTCATGGCCATTGTCTCTGCCCTGGAAGCGATCCTGAACGCGCGCACCTCCCAGGGCGCCGTCGCCTGGACCATTTCGCTGCTCACCCTGCCCTATATCACCGTGCCCCTGTACCTGGTGTTCGGGCGCAACAAGTTCGATGGCTACCTGGAACAACGGGATGAAATCGAGCAGGAATCCCTGCGGTTAATCAACCAGACCAGTGGCATTATCGAGCAGCATATCGTGCCCGTTACCAACGATACCCCGCTGTACGCCAGCCTGTTCAACCTGGCGCGCATGCCCGCCACCACCGGGAACCGGGTGGAACTGCTGGTCGACGGCAAGCAGACTTTCGACAGCATCCTGGCGGGTCTTGCCACTGCAGAAAATTATATCCTGTTCCAGTTCTACATTATCCGCGATGACGACCTCGGCCGGCGCCTGTGCCGTGTGCTGTCGAACAAGGCGCGCGCCGGGGTCAAGGTGTTCCTGTTGTACGACGAGATCGGCAGCCGCAAATTCACGGGCACCCGCCTGTACCGGCAGCTGCAGATGACCGGGGTCAAAGTGGCTCCCTTCAATACCACCCAGGGGCGACGCAACCGCTTCCAGCTCAATTTTCGCAACCATCGCAAGAACGTGGTGGTGG
>JAOUDU010000532.1 GCA_029859085.1 Gammaproteobacteria bacterium
CCTGGCCCTGGCCTACAGCCCCGGGGTCGCCGAGCCCTGTCGCGAAATCGCCATCGACCGCGAAAATGCTTACCGGTACACGGGCAAGGGCAACCTGGTTGCGGTCATCAGCAATGGCACTGCCGTCCTCGGCCTGGGAAACCTGGGCTCACTTGCAAGCAAGCCCGTGATGGAGGGCAAGGCACTGCTGTTCAAGCGCTTTGCCCGAATCAATGCCATCGACATAGAGGTCAATACCGAGGATCCCGCCGAATTCATCGCCGCGGTGGCACTTATCGCCGATACCTTCGGTGGCATCAACCTCGAGGATATCCGCGCTCCCGAGTGCTTCGAGATCGAGGCGGCCCTGTCGCGGCAATGCGATATACCCGTGTTCCACGATGACCAGCACGGTACGGCGATCGTCACCGCCGCGGGTCTGCTGAATGCGCTCGAGGTACAGGGCAAGCGCCTGGAAGATGCCGTTATCACCTGCCTGGGGGCGGGAGCCGCCGCCATCGCCTGCATGCGCCTGCTGGTCAGCCTCGGGGCCAGGCGCAGCAATATATACATGCTTGATCGGCGCGGAGTGATCTATGCCGGCAGGGAGGGCGTCAACGCCTACAAGCAGGAGTTTGCCAACCAGACCAGCAAGCGCAGCCTGTCCGACGCCATCAAGGGAGCGGATGTGTTTATCGGCCTGTCCGGAGCGGACCTGCTCAGCGCGGAGATGCTGCTGTCGATGGCGGATCGCCCGATTGTCTTTGCCTGCTCGAATCCGGACCCGGAAATCAAGCCCGAGATAGCACTGGCGACCCGCGGCGACGTGATTATCGCGACAGGGCGCTCGGATTACCCCAACCAGGTCAATAATGTCCTGGGATTCCCTTTCATATTCCGGGGCGCGCTGGATGTGCGCGCATCGTGTATCAACGAGGAAATGAAAATTGCCGCGGTAAAAGCCCTCAGTGAACTGGCGCGGGAGGAAGTCCCCGCCGAGGTGCTGGCGGCCTGCGAGTTGGAGTCGCTGTCCTTCGGCCCCGGCTATATTATCCCCAAGCCCATGGACAACCGCCTGCTGGACCGGATCGCGCCGGCAGTGGCCCGGGCGGCGCTGGCCAGTGGTGTTGCCCGCCTGCCCTACCCCGCCAGTTACCCGGCCACCCCCTGACCCCACCCGGGCCCGCTAGAAAATATCCTTCACCAGCTCATCGGTGCCCTGGCTGCCCGGCCCGGCGTCATTCTCCCGGCCGCCCCGCCCCGGTACCGTCTCCTTCAGGAAGTACTCGAAGATGGCGTTGGCCTGGCCTGATTTCGCCAGCAGGCCCGTGTCCGGGTCGATCCTGACACTGACTATGCCCGGCGGCACCGGACGCTGCCGCTGGGGGATATCCCGCAGGGCCTCGCGCATGTACTCGATCCAAATGGGCAGTGCCGCGGTGCCGCCGAACTCCCTGCGCCCCAGCGGCGTGTAGTTGTCAAACCCGACCCAGGTGGAGGTGATAACCTCGGAGTTGTAACCGGAAAACCAGACGTCCATGGGGCCGTTGGTGGTGCCCGTCTTGCCGGCGATATCACTGCGCTTGAGTACCAGCGCGCCGCGCCCGGTTCCCTTGGTGATGACATCCTTGAGGATGCTGTCGATGATGAAGTTTACCCGGGCATCCATGATGCGTGGCGCCTGGGGCAGGCTGGGTTGCGCGGCGGCACTGCCCGCCAGGATCTCTTCCATACTGAGCTCCGGGGTCGCCTCAGCTGGCACCGCTTCGCAGTCGCGGCAGACCGTCAGGGGCGTCGCCTTATAGACCTCCCTGCCGTCCATGTCCTCGATCCGGTCAATCAGGTAGGGTTCGACCCGGTAGCCGCCATTGGCGATCACCGCATAGGCGGCGGCGACATCCATCACACTCATTACCTGGGTGCCCAGCGCCAGGGAAAGGTTGCGCGGGAACTTGGAGGTGTCAAAGCCAAACCGGGCTATATAGTCCAGCAGCTTGTCCACACCCAGCTGCTGCAGCAGGCGGATAGATACCAGGTTGCGGGATTTGGTCAGGGCCCAGCGCAGCCGTGTGGGTCCGTAGAACTTGCCCTCGTCGTTTTCCGGGCGCCACATGCCGTCGTCAATCGAGCCGTCCTCCACCACCACCGGCGCATCGTTGATGATGCTGGCGGCGGTGAAGCCGGACTCCAGAGCGGCGCTGTACAGGAATGGCTTGAAGTTGGACCCCGGCTGGCGCAGGGCCTGGGTGGCTCGATTGAATTTGCTCAGCTCAAAACCGAGACCGCCGACGATGCTGATGATGGCGCCGTCATCCGGGCGCAGGGAAACCAGCGCGGCCTGGGCCTCCGGCACCTGGCTCAGGTGCCAGCTGCCATCCTCGGCGTGGCTCACGCGAATCAGGTCGCCCACTGCCAGGACCTCTGCCGGGCTGGTCGGCCTGCTCCCCACAGCACTCTCGTTGATATAGGGGGAGGCCTGGCGGAGGCCATTTTCCCAGAGCACCGAACCCTGGCTGCCATCTGTAAATAAAATGGCAACCTGGTCCTCTCCGACCTCGGTGACCACTGCCGGTGCCAGGTCCGCAATGACCGCGGTCTGGGCCAGCGCATCGAGCCAGGCCTGTCTGGGAGCGATCTCCCGGGGCGGCAGTTTCTGTTCGGGTCCACGGTAACCGTGGCGGTCGTCATACTTCAGCAGGCCATCGATCACGGCCTTGCGCGCTACCTGCTGCAGCTTGCTGTCGATGGTGGTATAGACCTGGTAGCCGTCGTTGTAGGCCGCCATGCCGTACCGATCCAGCATCTCCTGGCGCACCATTTCCGCCGCATAGTGGGCCGAGAAGCTCAATTGCTCGCCGTGATGGGTCGCGGTATCGGGTTCGGCGACGGCCGCGCTGTACTGGGACTGGTCGATGTAGCCGAGTTCGCGCATGCGGCCGAGAATCCAGTCGCGGCGCTGCTTGCCGGCCACCGGACCGCTGATCGGGTTGTTGCGGGAGGGCGCC
>JAOUDU010000533.1 GCA_029859085.1 Gammaproteobacteria bacterium
CTCGAAGGCCTCGAACAGGCCCCGCAGCTGGAGCATTTCCTCGGCGGTGGCGCTGTCCAGCAGGCGGGATTCGCCCACCACCACGCAATCCTCACCCCCCGGTTCCTGGTCCAGGGCCTGGTTGGCGAGGTCCAGGGACGCCTGCAGGTAGCTGTCGATCCGGCTGCGGGCATCCTGCATCTCTTTCAGGATCTGCTCCTTAACCAGCCGCAGCGGCCGGCCGGCAAAGCGCTGGTTCACCATCGCCGCAGCCTCCCGCAGCTGGGCCTCGGTATATACTCGCTGGGTGTGGATGATCCGGTTCTGCACCTCCCGCTCATTGATCACCAGGATTACCAGCACCCGGTCACCCGACAGCGGCAGGAACTCCACCTGGCGCAGCTGGTGGGCCTCCTGCCGGGGCACAGTGACCAGGCCGGCCTGGGCGGTGATACTCGACAGCAGCGCCGACGCCGACTGCACCAGTTCGGTGGATGACTTGTCCGGGTGGAGCTCCGCGCGCATGCGGGAGATGGCCTCGTCGTCCAGCGGCCGCACCTGCAGCAGGCTGTCCACGAACAGCCGATAGCCCAGGGCCGTGGGCACCCGGCCCGCGGAAGTATGGGGCGAGTGCAGGTAGCCCTTGTCCTCCAGGTCCGACATGATATTGCGGATGGTCGCGGCGCTCACCGGCAGGCCCGCTTCCTCCAGCAGGGTTTTCGAGCCCACCGGCTGCCCGTCCCGGATGTGGCGCTCGACCAGCGTCTTCAACAATATCCGGGCCCGTTCCGAAATTTCAGACATAGACCTTCCCGACTCCCGCGGCTGTTCCTGTACGGGTTTTATCACAGCGCCCGCTGTTTACAAAGCGGCGGCGGACGCGGAGCTGGACGAAGAAGGTATTTATGCCACCCTTTATCTGCGGTATAACAGCTCAAATTCGCAGGCCGCCGCAATGCTCACCCACATCAGTATCAGCAACTACACCATCGTCTCGGCGCTGGAAATCGATTTCTCCCGCGGCATGACTGTCATTACCGGGGAGACCGGTGCCGGCAAATCCATCATGCTCGACGCCCTGGGACTGTGCCTGGGAGACCGGGCCGATCCCAAGGCCGTGCGGCACGGCTGCGAGCGGGCGGAGATCGTCGCGGGTTTTGACGTCAGCGCCATCCCCCAGGCCCGGGCCTGGCTGCAGGCGAGGGACCTGCTGACCGGCGATGAATGCCTGCTGCGCCGGATTGTCACCGCCGAGGGGCGCAGCCGCGCCTATATCAACGGCACCTCCTCCACCCTGCAGGACTGCGCCGAGCTGGGCGCCCTGCTGATCGACATCCACAGCCAGCATGAACACCAGTCGCTGCTGCGCAAGCCGGTGCAGCGCGAGTTGCTGGACGCCTACGCCGGGCACCTGCCGCTGGCTGCGGAGGTGGAGCAGGTCGCCTCGGACTGGCTGCGCGGCCAGCGCGAACTGGACCTGCTGACCAGTGCCCGCAACGAGCAGACCGCGCGGGCCCAGTTGCTGGCCTACCAGGTGGACGAGCTGGACGAACTGAACCTGCTGGAGGGGGAGCTGGGCAAACTGGAGCGGGAACTCAAGCTGCTGGCCAACGCCGAGCATATCCTGCAGGCCTCCCACCAGGCGCTGGAGCTGTGCGAGGAGCATGAAAGCGGCGTGCGCAAGGCCCTGCAGCTGTTGAGTTCCGACGCCCAGGCGACGAAAGCGGCCGCCAACGCGCGCGAGCTGCTCGACTCCGCGGCCATCCAGCTGAGCGAGGCCAGCAGCGAGATCCAGCACCACATCGACAGTGTCGAGATCGACCCCCAACGCCTGGAAGAGGTCGAGCAGCGACTGGCGGCCATCTACGACGTGGCGCGCAAACACCGGGTAATGCCGGAGGCGGTGGGCGAGCTGCAACTGCGACTGCGCCAGGAACTCCAGGAGCTCGCCGACGGCGGCCAGCGCATCGAGCAGCTGACCGGCGAACTGGCCGAACTGGCAGGGCGCTATGCCAGCTGCGCCGCCCGCCTGGGCAAGCAGCGCCGCAGCGCGGCGCTGAAGCTGGTGAAGCAGGCCACCGCCCTGCTGGCCTCCCTGGCGATGGCCCAGTGCGAGCTGGAAATAGCCCTCAGCCCGCGCCCCGGCAAGGACCCGCACCCCCACGGCGGCGAGGATATCGAGTTCCTGATCAGCACCAACCCCGGCGCCCCTACCCAGCCCCTGGGCAAAATTGCCTCCGGCGGCGAACTGTCGCGGATCAGCCTGGCCATCCAGGTGGTCACGGCCAGCAGCGGCACCGTGCCGAGCATGGTGTTTGACGAGGTGGACGTGGGTATCGGCGGCGCGGTGGCCGAAGTGGTCGGGAAGCTGCTGCGCACGCTGGCGGAACAGGCCCAGGTACTGTGTGTTACCCACCTGCCCCAGGTCGCCGCCCAGGGTCACCAGCACCTGCGGGTAAGCAAACTCATCGAGGGGAAATCAGTGCAGACCAGCATGGGCCAGCTGCAGGGCGATGCCAAGATCGAGGAAATTGCGCGCATGCTCGGCGGCGTCAAGATCACCGCCCAGACCCTGGCCCACGCACGGGAGATGCTGGAAAGCTAGCTGTCCTGCTTCTTCTTTTTGCGCACGTACAGCACCAGCGAGTGATCCACCAGCTCATAGCCGTGTTCAGCGGCGATTTCGCGCTGGCGTTTTTCAATCACCTGGTCGGCGAACTCGATGACTTCCCCCGATCCGACACAGACCATGTGGTCGTGGTGGTCGCCCTTGGAGAGCTCGAACACGGAGTGGCCGGCCTCGAAATTGTGGCGATCGACCAGGCCCGCGCTCTCGAACTGGGTCAGGACCCGGTAGACCGTTGCCAGGCCCACCTCCTCCCCCGCCGAACGCAGCGCGAGATAGACGTCCTCGGCGCTGAGGTGCTGCACCCCCCCCTCCGAAGACTCGAGTATCTGCAGGATTTTCAGCCTGGGCAGAGTGACTTTCAGACCTGCA
>JAOUDU010000534.1 GCA_029859085.1 Gammaproteobacteria bacterium
TGCACGTCCAGCAACACCAGCTTGTCACCGTAATCGTGCCTGACCTCCAGCAACTGGCTGGTGCGGCCGATCTCTATACCCAGTTCCTCGCGCAGCTCCCGCGCCAGGGCCAACTGCAGCGATTCCCCTGCCTCCACCTTGCCGCCGGGGAATTCCCACAGCCCACCCTGGTGACTGCCGCTGGCGCGACGGGTGATCAGTACCCGCCTGGACTTGTCGAGCACCACGCCGACCGCGACATGGAGCGGCTCGAGCTCAGGTCCGGTACTCGGCATTGATGCGCACATAGTCATAGGAAAAATCGGTGGTCCAGACCGCGGCGTTGCAATCGCCCCGGTTCAGTTCGATACGGATGACGATATCGGCAGGCGCCATCGCCGCGATCCCCTGCTCCTCCGTGTAGCTGGGCGCGCGACAGCCCTCACTGGCTATCAGCACATCGTTGAGGTACACAGCGATGCGCTCCACATCAAGGTCGGCCAGGCCCGCCCGGCCGATCGCGGCCAGCAGGCGCCCCCAGTTGGGGTCGCTCGCGAACAGGGCGGTCTTCACCAGGGGTGAATGGGCGATGGTAAAGGCCACGTCGAGACATTCCTGCTCATCGAAACCCCCGTTCACCTGCACCGTCACAAATTTGCTGGCACCCTCACCATCGCGCACCAGGCCCTGGGCCAGGGCCAGGCAGAGCTGTTCCAGCGCCGCCCGCAGGGCGCCGCAGGGCGCCGAATCCCGGTCCTGGAGGAGTGCATTGCCCGCGGCCCCGGTGGCGACCAGTACACAGGCGTCGTTGGTCGAGGTATCACCGTCCACCGTGATGCGGTTGAAGGTTGTCTCGACGGCGCCGGCCAACAGTTCCTGCAGCAGGTCCCTGTCCACCGCCATATCGGTGGCGATGTAGGCGAGCATGGTGGCCATATTGGGCCGGATCATGCCCGCGCCCTTGGCGATCCCGGTGATCACGAAGTCACGGCCATCGGCGCGAAAACGCAGGGAAAACCCCTTGGGGCGGGTATCGGTGGTCATGATGCCCAGCGCCGCGTCCGCCCAGCCACCGGTCGCAAGCGCGGCAAACGCGGCGGGGATGGCGGCCTCGAGCCGCGCTACCGGCAGGGGCTCACCGATGACCCCGGTGGAAAATGGCAGTACCCGCTCCGGGGATACCCCGCCCGCGCTCGCCACCGACCGGGTGCAGGACCGGGCAGCTTCCAGGCCGGCCGGCCCGGTACCGGCATTGGCATTGCCGGTGTTGACCAGCAGGTAACGCGGCCGCCCCGCGCTGGCCAGCAGGTGCTCACGGGCCAGCGTCACCGGGGCGGCGCAAAAGGCGTTGCGGGTGAAAACCGCCGCGACGGTTGAACCCTCCGCCAGTTCCATCAGCACCAGGTCCTTGCGACCGGCCTTCTTGATGCCGGCTGATACGGTTGCCAGGCGCAGACCGGGTACCGGGTAGAGCTCACCCAGCGGGGCGTTTCCTACAGCCATGTCGTCAACCCCCCGGTCAGAGCTTGCCGTGGCACTGCTTGAATTTCTTGCCGCTGCCGCAGGGGCAGGGTTCGTTGCGACCGACTTTGGGCTGGTCCCGGGTAAATGTCTGGGGTGGCGCCGGCGCCTGCTCCGCCTGGTCGTCCCCGCCAGCAGTCGGGGTCATGGCCGAGGCCTCGGCGTGCTGGAAGGCCAGCTTTTCGCGCTCGGCCGCTTCCCGTCGCTGCCGCTCGATCTGCTGGGCCTCGTCCTGGCGCTGGATCTGCACATGGCTGAGGAATTTCACCACTTCGTCCTTGAGGTTCTTGAGCAATTGCTCAAACAGCTCAAAGGATTCCCGCTTGTACTCCTGCTTCGGGTTTTTCTGGGCATAGGCGCGCAGGTGGATGCCCTGGCGCAGGTGGTCCATCGTCGCCAGGTGTTCTTTCCACAAAGTGTCCAGCACCTGCAACATGATCTGCTTCTCGATCTTGCGCATGCCGGGACCGACCCGCTCACTTTTCTCGTCGTAGGCGGCCTGGACCTCACTGCAGATTCTATCCCGCAGGGCTTCCTCCGCCAGCTGGTTGTCCGCCTCCAGCCACTGGGACAGCGGCAGGGAAACGGCGAACTCCGCCTCCAGCTGTTTTTCCAGGCCGGGTATGTCCCACTGCTCCTCCACACTCATGGGCGGGATGAAACTGTCGATGGCCCCGTTCACCACGTCGCGGCGGATGGCGGTAATGGTCTCGGAAACATCCAGCTCACTCAACAGGTCGTTGCGCTGCTGGTAGATGATCTGGCGCTGGTCATTGGCCACATCATCGTACTCCAGCAGCTGCTTGCGGATATCGAAGTTGCGACCCTCCACCTTGCGCTGCGCTTTTTCGATGGCGTTGGTCACCATGCGGTGCTCGATCGCCTCGCCCTTCTCCATGCCCAGCGCCTGCATGAAGTTCTTCACCCGGTCCGAGGCAAAGATGCGCATTAGGTTGTCTTCCAGCGACAGGTAGAAGCGGGAGAGCCCGGGATCTCCCTGCCGGCCGGCACGGCCCCGCAACTGGTTGTCGATACGCCTGGACTCGTGGCGTTCAGTACCCAGGATATGCAGGCCGCCGGCATCGAGTACCTGCTGGTGGCGCTGCCGCCAGGCTGCCCGCAGCTCCTCGCGCCGGGCATCGTCGATGGCGCCGGCGGCGGCCAGTTCGGACTCCAGGTTGCCCCCCAGCACGATATCCGTACCCCGGCCGGCCATATTGGTGGCGATGGTGACTACCCCGGGGCGCCCGGCCTGGGCGATGATTTCCGCCTCCTGTTCATGGTACTTGGCGTTGAGAACCTTGTGCTCTATACCCGCCTTGCGGAAACGTGTCGACAGCTCCTCCGAGGTTTCCACCGAGGCGGTACCCACCAGCGCCGGCGCACCCTTGGCCATGCACTCCTTGACGTCCGTCACGATGGCGTCGAATTTCTCTTCCTTGCTCAGGTAGACGAGGTCGTTGAGAT